>DATEND010000372.1:0-7867 GCA_035275245.1 Candidatus Eiseniibacteriota bacterium | reverse complement strand
CAGCCGCCCCGCCGCCGGCCTAACTCGGACGGCCGAGTCCGAGATCTCGGAGATAGCGCTCGTCGCCGTTCTTGTGGAGCTCCCAGTACGGGAGGCGCTTCGACCCGGTGAGTTCTCCCGCGTCCGCGCCGTCTTGACCTATGCGGGTCGCCGCCTTCGCGGGCGGCGACCACGCCCACTTCAGCACGCGGCGCGGATGAGCGCGCTCGATCCAGAACCGCCCCTCCCGGCCGTCGGCGACGCGCACCGTGATGAGGTCGGCCTCGAAGGCTCCCGCGGGTACCTGGATGCGCTGGGGCCTCGCCGACCGCTCGACCGTGGCGGTCGTCCACGCCACCCGGCGGTGAACGAGCCGCGAATAGAAGGGGCTCGGCAGGAAGGGAATGCTTCGCGTCTCTCCCGGGGCGAGAAACGGGCCGCGGAGGTCCCGGAGCAGCACGAAGAGCAGGTCTTCGGCGACGCCGCCCTTCTTCCACTGGAGCGATCGCGAAGCGGACTCGCCCTCGAAGTAGGAGCGGAGCAGGTCGGTCACACGATGCGGTAGGAACACGATCTCCTCATACACTTGCCCGCACCACTCCGCCGCGCTGAAGGAGACCTTCACCGGCGAGAAGTCGCGGCTCCGGCAAAAGGCCGAGATCATCGTGTCGTAATCGTAGATGCCGGTCTGAAAGTCGCGCATCAGGTTCACCTTGAGCGCCTCGAACGTGTCGGCGGGATTGGCTCGCGGATCGTCCGCCTTCACGCGCGTCGATTCGCGGAACGGCTCGGTCACGGTGACGAGCACGGCGGTCCCGGTGCGGCGCTCGCCGTATCGCGTCACCTGATAGCGATACCCGGCCAGCTCGGCCTTCCCATCCTGCCACTGCGACTCGAACGTCGGCTCTCGCGACGGGAGTCGAGCCGGGGGTGCTCCCGCCGGCGCGGCGTAGGCCACGATCCAGGCGCACGCCCCGACGATCGCCAAAGCCCGGCGCGTCACCGCGTCCCTTGGTGCTCGGCTCGATTGCATGAAAGCCTCCGATTGCCTCGATCGATCCCAACCTCTTAACCGATTCCCTCACGCCAGTATACGCCAGACGACGGGACAACCCGATTGCGCCCCACGCCGCATCGCGGCAGACTGGCGGCACTCGTGGCGGCGGAGGAATCGGCGCCACATGCGGACGGAGGATGAAATGAAGACCGAAACGGAAACGCTGACGAAGGAAATCGAACAACTCGAGCGGGAGATGATCGAGCAGAGCCAAGCGCTCGCGGATCTCAAGCGGCGGCTACCTCGAGAGTCGGTCACGGACTACGTTCTCGCGGGTTGGGAAGGGCCGGTGAAGCTCTCCGAGTTGTTTCGCGGGAAGCCCGATCTGATCGTGATCCACAACATGGGGAAGGGCTGCCGCTACTGCACGCTCTGGGCCGACGGTATGAACGGCGTCTGGAAGCACCTTGCCGACCGCGCGGGATTCGTGGTTTGCTCCCCCGACTCGCCGGACGTGCAGCGCGAATTCGCGAAGAGCCGCGGGTGGCAGTTTCCGATGATCTCGGGCAGCGGCTCGTCGTTCATCCAGGACATGGGATTTCGCGGCGAGAAGTCCTGGGAGCCCGGCGTCTCCACGTTTCAGCGCACCGCCGACGGCGGCATCGTGCGCGTCGCCCGGGCGGGATTCGGTCCGTTCGATCCCTTCTGCTCCGTGTGGCATCTGATCGCGCTCTTGGGCGACGGCGTTCAAGAGTGGGAGCCGCGCTACCACTACGAATAGGAGTCCCATGGCCCGCCGATCCCGATCCCGCCCACGCCCCGTCCCAAAATTCTTTCTCTTCCTTGCCCTCGTGACGGGCGCGTTCGTCACCGCCGCCTATCTCGCGGGTCAGAAGCTCGAACGGACGTCACAGAACTCCTCCATAGAGGGATGCGAGACGACCGCCCGGCTCGCGGCGGCCGTCGTGGGGGAATACATCGGCGGGCTGGCGCTCGGGATGCAAGCCGCGGCGGACAACCCGCGGCTCATCGCGGCCGCCAGGGTCCGGGACGCGGAGACCGCGCGCGGCTACCTTCGCCAGCTCGTCGCGCTGAGCAAGCGCTACGACCGCGTTTCCCTCGCCGACACTTCCGGCTATGAATGGTGCGACTACCCCGACGGCCCCCGGGTGACGGGCCGCTCGTTCACGTACCGCCAGTGGTATCGGCAGGTTCGCGGCGGGCAGTCGATCTACATTTCGCCGCGGTTCCGCCGCCCGGGAAGGTCGGAGCCGATCGTGGCCGTCGCGGTGCCCGTGATCTCGACCGGCGGCCTGGAGGCGTACTTGGTGGGCCAGGCGTCGCTAAAGTCGATCGAGTCGGAGGTCGAGTCGGCGGTTGGCGATCGGCCGGGGGCGCTCATGATCGCCGATCGCGCGGACAATCTCCTCCTGCCCGTGAAGGCCGACTCCGCATCGGTGATGAGCCGCGACCTCTACAACCTGGTCGCCCGTGCGAAGAAGGAGGACGGCACGTCGCGAGGGGCCTTGGATGGCGTGGAGTCGGTCGTCGCCGCAGCCGAAGTCAAGATCCTGGGTGGGATCGCGATCGCCACGGCCCCGCTCACGCAGTCGCTCGAAGAGGCGAAGCGCACGACGCGGCGGTATCGAAACATCGCGCTGATCGCGGGGCTCGCGGTCTCGCTCCTCGGGCTCCTGCTCCTCAGGAAGTAGCGGCTAGCGGCCCAGCGCGCGCGCGGCCAGGGTCGCGGCATCGGCGCGGAACGCTTTTAGATCCTTGTGCCCGTCGGGATGGATCGCGTTCGTGAGGAGCACGAGGTAGCCGTCGGTTTCGGGATCGATCCAGAGCGACACGCCCGTCCACCCCGTGTGCCCGAACGAATTTCGCGAGAAGAGCGACCCGCGCGGCGCCGAATACGGGCTCTCGATGTCGAACCCGAAGCCACGCCGGACGCCCAGGCTCGGGTCGCACTGGTTCGTCGTCATGGACCGCACCGTCTCCTCGAGCAGAACCCGGCGTCCGTTCAAGACGCCCCGATTCAGGATCATCTCGCAATAACGTGCTGTCTCCACCGCGGTGCCGAAGACGCCCGCGTGCCCGCCCACGCCTCGGAGAGCGGCCGCGCGCGCCCGCGGGTCGTGCACCGTTCCTCGTAGCCATCGACCGCGGACCGCCTCGGTCGGCGCGGTGCGGCTTCGATCCTCCGCCCGAATGCCGAAGCGCGTGTCCTTGAGTCCAAGCGGCCGGAAGATCCGGTCCTCCGCGAGGCGCTTCAGCGAACGAGCGCCACGGCGCTCGAGAACGCCCTGGAGCAGCACGAATCCCACGTCGCTGTAGACCGACCGGGCGCCGGGCGGCGTCGCCAGTGGCTCGCGCGCGATCGCGGCGAAGAGGGCTTCCTTCGAGCCGCGGTAGTCCTCGAGCGGGTTGTCGGGAACGAATCCGGCGGCGTGCGTGAGGAGGAGGCGGAGCGGGATCGCGCCGACTTCGGTCCCCTTCGTCTCCACGAGGTGGCGTTCCAGGGGATCGTCGAGGGAGACCGCGCCGAGGATCGAGTCCTCCACGACGAGCGGTGCCGTGACCAGGACCTTGGTCAAGGACGCCAGGTCGAAGATCGTCCGTAGCGTCATCGTCTCCCGGCGCGGCAGAAGCGCCCGACGGCCGAACGCCTCGTGGTAGACGAGCCCCGACGCGCGGCCGACGGCGGCGACCGCGCCGGGAACCAGCCCGGAGTCGACCGAAGCGGCGAGAAAATCGCGTAGGGCGCGAAACGCGGGCCGCGGGGCGGCAGCGGATGCCATGACGCGCAGGATACGCGAAAACGGCCCGGCGTCACGCCCCACTGGCGCGGACGCGCCGCGACCGCTACTCTCGCCGCGCCATGTTCCCGCTCCGCGACCAAAATCCCTCGGGCAGCTTTCCGGCCGTCACGATCGCCGTGATCCTCGCCTGCACGGCCGTCTTCCTCTACGAGCTATCGCTCGGCCCGGGATTGAAGCGCTTCATGATGGAGTTCGCGCTCGTTCCCGGACAAGTCGCCTATGGGCTCCAAACGGGCGACCTCGACCCCTGGGCCATCCTGCCGCCCTTCTTCACGTCGATGTTCCTCCACGGCGGGTGGCTCCACCTGATCGGAAACATGTGGTTTCTCTGGATCTTCGGCGACAACGTCGAGGACGCGCTCGGCTCCTTCCGATTCATCTTCTTCTATCTCCTCTGCGGCCTCGCGGCCGGGTTCACGCACTTCATACTCGAGCCTTCGTCCGCGATCCCGACGGTCGGCGCGAGCGGCGCGATCGCGGGCGTTCTCGGCGGCTACATGCTCCTCTTTCCGGGGGCGCGCGTGGTCACGCTCGTTCCACTCGGCATTCTCATGCGGGTGATGGAGCTTCCCGCGGTGGTCGTGATCGGCCTTTGGTTCCTGGTGCAGCTCGCGAGCGGCATTCTCACGCAGGGGGTCCAGACCGGGGGCGTCGCCTGGTGGGCCCACGTCGGCGGGTTCGCGGCGGGGCTTCTCTTCGTTCTCCTCCTCCGCCGCCGGAAGATCGAGGTGTAGGGAGGCGACGAAAATGCGCGTCCCGCGGGGTACTCCTATGGGGTGCCGTGCGATGGGACGCCCGGATAGGCTTGACTCGAGCCCCTCATCTGCCACAATCGAACGGATTCCGGCGACCAAGCAGAGAACCTAACGACAGGAAGGACAATGAGTAGCAGAATTCGGCTCATTCTAGTTTCGCTCGCCGTCATCGGCTCCGTCGGGTATCTCATCCTGAGCGGGGTCAAGCAGACGGGGCTCCACTACATGACCGTCAGCGAGCTTGCCCGCGCCGAGAAGCCGCCCGAGCAAGGCGGTTTCCGCCTCGACGGCCGGGTCGCGCTCGGGTCCGTGCGGTACGACCAGAAGACGCCGCACCTCCTCTTCCAGATGACGGACGGCGACGAGATGATCGGGGTCGTCTACCACGGCCTGATGCCCGATGCGTTCGGGGAAGGGCGCGAGGTGGTGGTCGAGGGGACCTTCGATCCGAAGGCGCGGACGCTTAGCGCGACCAAGCTCGTGACCAAGTGTCCCTCCAAATACGAGGCGGAAGGACTCGGCAAGGACAAGGTGTGAGCGAGCTCGGCCGCCTTTCGATCCTTCTTGCCTTTCTCGCTTCCTGCTTTGCCGTGGGCTCGATCGCGTGGGGGCTTCGCACCGGAATGGCCGGACCCCTGAAGAGCGGCCGGCGCGCGGTGTGGGTCGTCTGTGGCCTCACGCTTCTCGCCATCATCATCCTCGAGCGCGCCCTTCTCGCGCGCGACTTCTCGTTCCGCTACGTTGCGGAGCACACGAGCCTCGACCTCCCGCCGATGTACGCGTTCTCGTCGCTCTGGGCCGGGCAGGAGGGGTCGCTCCTTCTCTGGCTCTTCGTGCTGAGCGCCTACGGCGCCGCGTTCCTCTGGGCCTATCGGAAGCGGATCGATCCGTTCTACGACGCCGTGGCCATGGTGGTCGCGGGCGTGATGGTGTTCTTCACGTCGCTCCTCGCGTTCGTGTCCCCTCCGTTTCGAATTCTCGCGACGCCGCCGGCCGACGGGAACGGCTTGAACCCGCTGCTCCAAGACCCGGGCATGATGATCCACCCGCCCATCCTCTACACCGGCTACGTCGGGTTCATCATCCCGTTCGCGTTCGGAATCGCGGTCCTGCTCATGAATCGGACGGGAACGCGCTGGATCGAAGAAGTCCGGCGCTGGACGCTCTTCTGCTGGATGTTCCTCGGCTTCGGGGTCCTCCTCGGAGCCCGCTGGGCCTACGTCGAGCTCGGGTGGGGCGGCTATTGGGGCTGGGATCCGGTGGAGAACGCGTCCTTGATGCCGTGGCTCGTCGGAACGGCCTTCCTCCATTCGGTGATGGTCGAACAGCGGCGCGGGATGATGAAGACGTGGAACGTGGCGCTGATCGTCTTGACATTCGAGCTGTCGATCTTCGGCACGTTCCTCACGCGGTCGGGCGTGCTCACGTCCGTGCACTCGTTCACCGAGTCGAACATCGGCCCCTGGTTCCTTGGATTCATCTTGATCTCGAGCACGATCGCGACCGCGCTCATTCTCTACCGGAAGGCCCTGCTCGAGTCGGAGAACCGGCTCGACGCGGTGGTGAGCCGGGAGGGGTCGTTCCTCTTCAACAACGTCCTGTTCCTGGCCCTCACGTTCGCCACGTTCCTCGGCACGACGTTTCCGGTCGTGAGCGAGGCCGTGACAGGTGCCAAGATCTCGGTCTCCGCTCCGTTCTTCAACCGCGTGAACGTGCCGATCGCCCTGGCCCTCCTGCTTCTGACGGGGGCCGGTCCCGTCCTCTCGTGGAAGCGGGTGACGACCTCGGTGCTTAAGCGGAACTTCCTGATTCCCGCGTTCGTCGGCGTGGTCGCGACCTTGGTCGGCATCCCGTTCGGCCTGCACGGCATCTATCCGATCGTCTGCGTCTTCGGCGCCGCCTTCGTCATCGCGACCATCGTCATGGAGTTCGCGCGGGGGATCCAGGCACGGAAGGACGTCGCGGAGGCGAAGGGCGCGATGGCGGTCGTGAGCCTGGTCGAGAAGAACAAGCGCCGGTACGGCGGTTACATCGTGCATTTCGGCATGGTGATGATCTTCGTGGGCGTGCTCGGCTCCTCCGTATTCCAGAAGGAGGCGCACGGTCCCCTCCAGCCCGGAGAATCGCTCGCGCTTGGTCCCTATTCCCTGAAGCTTCGCGGGGTCGAGAACAAGCCGGTCGCGAACGCGCAGCACACGCGGGCGATTCTCGACGTGACCCGCGGGGACAAGTACCTGGGGCCCGCCTATCCCGCGAAGGCGATGTATTTCAAGTCGCAGCAGCCGATGACCGAGATCGCCCTCCGGCAAACGCCGGCCGAGGACCTCTACATGATCCTGGGCGGCGTCAACGACGACGGCTCCGCGTCGATCCAGGCGTACATCAATCCGCTGGTCAGCCTGATCTGGGTCGGCGGCGTCGTGATGGTCCTCGGAACGCTGATCGCGCTGGCGGATCGGATGCGGCTCAAGCGCGAGGAAAAGCTGGGCGCGTGATGCCGCGACCGATCGTCTCTCGCCAGACCCCTGCGTTCGCCGCGGCGGTCGCCCTCGCATTCCTCCTGTCGGCCGCTTACGTGCCCGCTCCGGCTCACGCCAACGAGTCCGCCTCGGGGAAGAAGGATCCCGCGCGCGCGATCACGAGCCAGCTCATCTGCCCGTGCTCTTGCGGCGAGATCCTGAGCGGCTGCACCTGCGAAACCGGCAAGGCGATGCAGGGCTACGTCGATCGCGAGATCAAGGCGGGCAAGTCGAAGGATCAGATCGAAGCGTCGCTCGTGAATCAGTACGGGGAAGTGATTCTGGGCGCGCCGAAGGCGAAAGGATTCAATCTCCTCGTTTGGGTCGCGCCGTTCGCCGCGACCGCGCTCGGCTTCCTCATCGCATCGTTGGTCCTTTTCCGATGGGTTCGGCAGCGCGCTCAGACGATGCCGGGAGGCGCCGCAGGCGGGGGCGCCGCGGGCGCGGGTGGCGCTGGGGGCGCTGGTCCCTCCACCACCGCCGAGCAGGACCTCGAGGCGCTCCGCGAGCGCGCCGAGGCGGAACTGAAGCGGTTCAAGGAATGAACGGACCCGGCGGCCGTCCATGACCCTGCTCGCCCAGATTTGCCTCGTCGCCGCCGTCCTGCTCTTCGTCCTCTCGCCCCTGTTCCTCCTTCGTGGCCAGCGGATGTGGTTCGAGCCGGCCGATGCGTCCGTGCGCCGGACGATCGGGGAAAAGAAGTCTCGGCTCTACAGCCAGCTCATCGATCTCGACTTCGACCGCGACTCCGGAAAGATCTCCGCGGAGGACTACGCGCGCATGCGCGAGGAGACG
>DATEND010000371.1:0-3839 GCA_035275245.1 Candidatus Eiseniibacteriota bacterium | reverse complement strand
CGCGGCGCGCTTCTCGTCGTAATCGCCGCGCAGATGCCCCGCGGCCTGGACACGGAACCTACCGTCTCGGTCCCCAGTATCCACGAGTGGGCCCGACTCCGGTCGCTCGGGCGTGCTTTCGAGGTCGGTCAGCTCGCGCGCCAATTCTCGCTCGAGGCGCCGGTAGTGAAGATCCGAGGCGACTTCGGGATGCCGAGCCAACGAGCGCGAGAGCGCCCGGGCGATGTCGGTGCGCGCGAGCGGCCGTGTGTAGATCTGGATCGAGTCGAGGAGCCCACGGGCGGCCAGGGCCTCGATCTCGTCGTAGGCGGCGTGGCGTACGGGCAGGTACTCCGCGGGGACCGCGAACGCGCACCGGGGGCCGGCCCCGGAAAGGGCCGGTATCGCGGCCGCGATAACGGCCCAAACGCCAAAAAAACGCCCCAACCCGGACATTGCCGCATCCTATCCGATGTGTGGACGGCAGGACACAGGGTGTTCCCCGGCGCCTCAGATCCCCAGAGCATTTCGGCCGTAAGTGATTTATCGACAACGAAGTTTCATGTGGCACATGGAGTGCAATGGTCCGGGCGGCAGTCAATCGGACCACCACACACGGAGGTTTCGCCATGTTTTCAAGGACTTGCCGTACCGAAGGACGATGGGCGGCCGGGCGTCGTTTTGGCCTGGTTACGCTGTCACTTGCCACCGCCGTCGTCCTCGAATTCGCCGGTACCCCGACCGCCGCAACGGCGTCGCCTCTCGACTATCAGGGCCTGGCTCTAGGCGCTACCGCTCCTGTCCAAAGCGGCACCGTCCTGGCGCAGGAGTCCTATGCCTCGAAGAGCGATCGCCCGATTCGGCGGCGTCGGCCCGGCTCCTACGACTACTACCGCGATAGCCGCCGTCCCGCCTACTTCGCCAACCTGGGCCTCGGGTCGTTCGATCCGTCGTCGCAGCCGGGACGCGGGTTCCTCTTCAACAGCGCGTTCGGTGGCGAGATCAACGATGCGATGGATCTCGGTATCTCGTTGCAGTGGTACCACCGTTCCACGGGCGGCTCGCAGATCATCAGCGAGTTCGAAGATCCGGCCGGAAACGTCGGCCAGCGCGTGGTCGAGACGTCGGACGTCACGACGGACCTGGTCCCGGTGATGGGCTTCCTGCGCGTTCGCATCCCGGTCACTGGCTCGGTGCAGCCATACGTCGGCGCCGGAATCGGCTGGGAGTGGCTCAATGTCGAGGGAACGGACGATCAAGGTTTCGCATTTAGTGACGATTATGACGGCATGGGCGCGCAGGTCTTCGGTGGCGCGAACCTGAACGTTGCTCCGAACGCGGCGCTCTACGGCGAGGCGGTCTACAACGCGAGCACCGTCTCCGCAGAGTTCTACGACTCGTTCTACGGCGGAACCGTCCGAGACGAGATCGACATGGATGGCTTCGGGATTCATGGAGGGTTGCGGTTCCGGTTCTAGTTGTCGCGCAATGGCTTGGTAGCGTATCGTGCGGATGGGGTTTTTCAGGGATGATGATGCGGCGCCTGTACGGGCCTACCAACCGAACGAACGAAACTAGGAGGGAATCGCGATGAATCGAATTCCGAGTGGGATTGGGGCGCTGGCCGGTGCGATCGGACTGGCCGCGCTCCTGGCTCTTGCGCCCAGCGCGATGGCGCAGACGGCGCAAGAGACCGCCCGCGAACCGGGTCTCGGGTTCCAGGGCCTGGGCGCGCGCATAGGATTCGTGGATCCGGAAGGCGCGAGCAGCACGCTCGAGCTGGGCGTGCACGTCGACGCCGGTCAAATCGTTCGAGGCGTTCGTCTCATGCCGCTGATGGAGTACTGGAGCCTCGGCCAAGAGGTCGGCCCGTACGACTCCGACATCAGCGACCTCTCGTTTGGACTCGACGTGAACGTCGACTTTCCGCTGCAAGACAGCCGGATCGTCCCGTACGTGGGCGGTGGGCTGGGGATCCACTTCATCAGCTTCGATTCCACAGTTCCGGGTGTACCGGACAACTCCGAGAACAAGCTGGGCCTGAACATCCAGGGCGGGATCCGGAACGACATCATGCCCAACCTCTCGCTCTTCGGCGAAGCGCGGTACAACTTCGTGTCCGACCGGAACCAGCTCAAGGTTCTCGGCGGATTCACCTATCGCTTCGTCTACTAAGCACCGAACACCCAAGGAGGCGACTCATGAACACGCTCCGAATTCTCGGCGTAGCGCTTCTCGCGTTGACGCTCTCCATCGGGCTCTCCGCCTGCCAGAAGCAGGCCGAGACCGACGTGTCCACGATCAACGAGAACCCGGCGACCGCAGAGGAAACGCCGGCCGTGGTGCCGGAGACGCCGCCTCCACCGGACGAGCCCGCGCCGACGCCGCCCGCAAAGACGACGACGAAGCCGAAGTCCTCGAAGCCCAAGTCGACGGGGGCGATCCTCGCGGACGCGCCCACGACGCTCGAGCTGCCGGCCGGCACGACGTTCGACGTTCTGATGGTGACGCCGGTCGATACGCGCACGTCGAACGTCGGTGACAAGATCGAGGCGACACTCGCGGCGCCGCTCACCGTGAGCGGCAAGACCGTGGCGCAGCAGGGTGCCGTGATTCGTGGCGAGATCTCGGAGCTGACGCGCGCGAGCCGCGCGAAGAGCGAGGAGGAGCGCGCGGGCGCGAAGTTCCTCTTCACGTCCCTCGAGACCGTGGATGGCGAGAAGGTGCTCCACGCCACCGTGACGAACAGCGAAGGCCGGATGATCGCGAAGTCCACGAGCACGCGGGACAAGCTCTTGATCGGCGGCGGCGCGCTCCTCGGCGCCATCACCGGCAAAGTGGCCGGCAAGGACACGAAGGCCACGGTGCTCGGCGCCGTGGGCGGCGCGGTCCTCGGCACCGGCATCGTTCTGGCATCGAAGGGGCACGAGCTCGAGGTTCCCGCGGGGAGCAAGGTCAGCCTCCGCGTCGACGAGCCGATTACCATCGTCCAGAAATAGAGCCGCGATGGGTGACGCGGGATTCTTGTTCCGGAATCCGTTCGTCGACATCGTCGCCCGCACGCTTGCGATCTACCTGACGCTCCTCGTGGGGCTCCGCCTCACGGGGAAGCGTCAGGCGGCCAAGCTCACTCCGTTCGACCTGCTTCTCCTCCTGCTTCTCGCCAACTCCGTACAGAACGCCATGGTTGGCCCGGACACCTCGGTGTACGGCGGGCTGATCGCGGCGGGCACCCTGTTCGCCGTGAACGCCGTGGTGGCCCGCGTCACGAAGGGAAGCGAGACCGCGGCGCGCCTCGTGGAGGGCAGCCCAACCATCCTGATCAGCAACGGTCGGGTCTTGGAGCGAAACCTCACCGCCGAAGGAATCACCGATGCCGATCTGCTGCGCGCGCTTCGCGAGCACGGCGTGGACGATCCCTCCGTTGTCCGATCCGCCATTCTCGAGGTGGACGGCACCGTCAGCGTGTTGCGGAGGGACGAGGTTTCCGCGACTCCCCGCCCATACCACAGCATCCGAGGATTGAAGCGGCGCGATTCCTAGGCTTGTGAGGCGGTCGCTCCAAGGTCACACTAGCTCCATGACGGATCGCCGCGTACGAGCGAGGGCCGCACCCAGCGCCACGAACGACACCGCGCCGGCGCGCAATGCGCTCCTCTGGGTCTTGCTGGTCGGCTCGGTGCTCATCTGGATCTTGCGGGATCTCGTCCTGCTGGTCGGGTATTCCGTTTTGCTTGCCTACGCCTTGCTTCCGGTAGTGGCGGCCGCCGAGCGTCCGCTTGGCGGCCGCGGCCCGAGACTCCCGCGTGGCGCGGCGGCGGCCATTGTGATGCTCGGCCTCGTCGCCGTCATGATCTGGC
>DATEND010000370.1:0-5194 GCA_035275245.1 Candidatus Eiseniibacteriota bacterium | reverse complement strand
GGCGCGCCGGAATGCGGCTTCAGGAGCCGCCCGCTCCACCACGCGTAGATCGCGGCGACCACCACCAACTGCGCGACCGCCCCCCGCACGCCGTAGAAGTACGCGAGAGGGATGATCGTCACGACTCCGGAAGCGGCGATGACGAAGTTGAGGCCGGCCATCGCCCGAACCGCCTGGTGTCCCTGGAGCATCGAGACTCGGAGCGAGGCGATGGCCGAGAGCGGCACGGTAATGCCGCCGACGATCACCGCCCACGCGAACCCGCTGTCGTGGTAGATCCCATCGGCGAGCCACGGCGAGGCGAGAATCGCAAAGAGCGCGAGCCCGCCGCCCACGATCCAGGCGAGGGACAGCGCGGTCCGCTCGAGCGCACGGACGCGGGCGAAGTCGCCCTTCGCGCGCGCGTCGGCGATCATCGCGACAAGCCCGTTCCCCACGCCGAGGGTCCCCAACGGAACGAGCACGGCGGTGAGCGAGGCGAGTTGGGCTAGGACCCCGGTTCCTTCGGGGCCGAGCCAGTGGGCGAGGATCTTGGCGCGGAGGATCGCGGCGACCACGGTGGCCACCGATCCGAGCCCGAGGATGGCGGTCGAACGAACGAGCCGGCGCACGGGTCCCGGCGACCCCTACGCCTTACCGGGACCCGTAGGTCCGCTCGTAATACTGCTGGAACTCGCCCGTCCGGATGGCCTCCCACCAGGCGCGGTTCGCGACGTACCAGTCGATCGTGGCGGCGATGCCCTTCGTGAAATCGGTCTCGGGACGGAACCCGGTCTTCTTCTCGAGCTTCGTCGCGTCGATCGCGTAACGGCGGTCGTGGCCCGGCCGGTCCGCCACGTGCGCGAGGAGCGAGCCCGGCTTCTTCAGCTGCTCGAGGATGAGCGCCGTGATGTCGAGGACCGAGCGTTCGTTTCCGCCGGCGATGTTGAACGTCTCGCCCTCCACGTCGTCGGCCTGGAGAATCGCGACCAAGGCGCGGCAGTGGTCGTCCACGTGGATCCAATCGCGCGTGTTCCGTCCGCTGCCGTAGACAGGAAGCGACTTGTCCTCGAGGGCGTTCGTCACGAAGAGAGGAATCAGCTTCTCGGGGTACTGATACGGGCCGTAGTTGTTGCTGCACCGGGTCACGATGGCCGGCACGCCGTGGGTGATCGCGTACGCGTACGCCAGCCGGTCACCGCCGATCTTCGACGCGGCGTACGGATTCCGCGCCAGGAGCGGGGCCTGCTCGTCGGCCGCGTCGCCCATGATCTCCCCGTAGACCTCGTCGGTGGAGATCTGCACGAAGCGCCGCACCTTCGCGCGGCGTGCTTCCTCGAGGAGCAGGTGGACGCCGTACGTGTCGGTTAGCACGAAGCTCGACGCGTCTTCGATGGAACGATCCACGTGCGTCTCGGCCGCGAAGTTCAAGACCACGTCGCAACCGGGCATCGTCGCCGCGACGATGGCGGGATCGCAGATGTCGCCCTTCACGAATCGGTATCCGGGGTCGTCCTTCACGGCCTCCAGATTCGCCAGGTTTCCGGCGTAGGTGAGCTTGTCGAGCACCGTGACGCGCGATTCGGGAAAGCGCTTCCGGACGTGGCGGACGAAGTTCGAGCCGATGAATCCCGCCCCCCCCGTGACCAGGAAGTGCGCGCGCTTGAGATCGAGCCCTTTAGCCATCCTTGCGCGCCCAGTCGTACGGGATGTCGTTCTTGTGCGGGTCGGCGCGGAACTCGTCGGGTTCGGCGTACTTGTAGGGCTCGGTCGGCGTGTTCACGAGCATCGCGGGCTCGGTGCCGATCCCCTTCATGCCGTGCCACACGCCGGGCGGGATCGTCACGAGCGTCGGATTCTTCTCGCCCAGGAAGAACTCGTTCACCAGGCCGCGGGTCGGCGAGTCGGCGCGATCGTCATACAGCACGACTTTCATCATCCCCTTCACGATCACGAAGTGATCGGTCTGGACCTTGTGATAGTGCCACCCCTTCACGACGCCGGGATACGCGACCGAGACGTACGTCTGGCCGAACCGCTGAAAGAAGGGATCGTCGTTGCGCATCATTTCCATGAGGTAGCCGCGCTCGTCGGCGATCACCTTGAGCGGCTTGACGTGCACGCCGTGAATCAACTTCATGCCGGCCTCCCAACCGAAGTGTAGGTGAACCCGAGCCGCCGGATCGCGGCCGGGTCGTAGACATTGCGCAAATCGACGATGGCGCGCCGCCGCATGGCGCGCTTGACGCGCCCGAGATCGAGCCGTCGGAACTCGTTCCACTCGGTCACGACCACGAGGGCGTCGGCGCCCTTCGCCGCGTCGTAAGCGCTCGTGGCGAAGAAAAGCTCCGCGGGAAGCTCCGCCGCGGTCGGTTTGACGGCCGGGTCGAACGCGCGTACGCGCACGCCGCGCTTCAAGAGCGCGCGGATCAAGTCGAGGGATGGAGCCTCGCGCAGGTCATCCGTGTCGGGCTTGTACGAGAGCCCGAGGATCGCCACGGTGTGCGTTCCACGCCCTTTGAGCGCTGCTAGGATTTTCTCCGCGCCGATCCGCTTCTGCGCCTCGTTCGCCTCGATCGCGCCGTTCACGACGCGCAGCTTCACGCCGGCTTTCTTCGCGAACTGGCGCATGGCGCGCGTGTCCTTGGGCAGGCACGAGCCGCCGTAGCCTGGACCCGGATGCAGGAACTTGGGGCCGATGCGGCGGTCGAGACCCATCGCCTTCGCCACGTCGTGCACGTCCGCGCCGACGGCTTCGGAGAGATTCGCGATCTCGTTGATGAAGGAGATCTTGGTGGCCAGGAACGCGTTCGCGGCGTACTTGATCAGCTCGGCGGTGCGCAGGCTGACGCCGACGACGGGCGTCTCGATCAGGTAGAGCGGCGAGTAGATCTCCCGAACAAGCTCGCGCGCCTTCGCCGTATCGGCTCCGATCACGATGCGATCGGGCCGCATGAAGTTTTCGACCGCGGAGCCCTCGCGGAGGAATTCGGGGTTCGACGCCACGTCGAAGCGGACGCCGCGCCGCGCGTGCTTCCGCACGACCTCGCGCACTCGGTCGCCCGTGCCGACGGGAACGGTGCTCTTCTGCACGATCAGGCGGTACCCGGGCATCGCCTGGGCCACCGTGCGCGCCGCCGCGAACACCTGGCTCAGGTCCGCCTCGCCGTTCTTGCGCGAGGGCGTGCCGACGCAGATGAACACGACCTCGCCCCATCGCGTCGCTTCCTCGAGGGACGTGCCGAAGCGAAGGCGGCGTTGCTTGATGTTGCGCGACACGAGCTCCTTGAGCCCGGGCTCGTAAAAAGGGATCTCGCCGCGCGAGAGCGTGTCGATCTTCTCGCGATCGACGTCCACGCAGAGGACCTCGTTTCCGAAATCGGCAAACCCGGCGCCGCTCACCAAGCCGACGTAGCCGGTCCCGACCACCACGATCCGCACGGCTCCCTCCCTCAGCGCCCCGACTCGAGCCGCACGCGTTCCCGCGCGTCGCGGTAGAGGTCGAGCAGTGTTCGTTCGATGGCAATGGCCGGCGCCCAACCGGTGCGCGCGCGAATCTTGGACGGATCGCCGACCAGGTAGTCGGTGTCGCGCGCGCGTTGGCGGGCCGGATCGGAGACCACCTTCGCCCGAACCTCCGAGATCTTGATCAAGCGGTCGAGAAGGTCGCGCATGGGGTATCCGACGCCGGAGCAGACATTATAGGCCTCCCCGGCCTCGCCCTGCTCGAGAAGGGCCACGTAGGCGCGGGCCACGTCGCGCACGTCGCCGTACTCGCGCACGGGGTCCAGGTTGCCGGTTTTGACCTCGGGCGGGAGGAGCCCGGCGTCGATTCGGGCGAGTTGGTCCGCGAACCCCGCCAGGGCGAACGTGGGCCGCTGCCCCGGGCCGGTGTGCGAAAAAGTCCGTGTCCGGATCACGCGAAGGCCGTACGTGGCCGCGTAGAGCTCCCCGAGCATGTCCTGCGCGGCCTTGCTCACCGAATAGGGATTTCGCGGACGAAGCGGCGCGTCCTCCGTGATCGGCGCCGACCCGCCGGAGCCGTAGACGTCGGCCGAGCCGACGATCACCACCCTGGCGCCGGGCGCCTCGTGGCGCACCGCCTCGAGGAGGTGGATCGCCCCCATGGCGTTGATTCGATAGGTTTCCGCCGGGTCCTGGAGCGAGATCGCGCCCGAGGCCTGCGCCGCCAGATGCAGCACGTGGTCGGGTTTCACCTCGCGGACGCACGCGGCCACGGCGGCCGGATCGCCCACGTCGAGCGGGCGATACGATCGGAGCTCGCTCTTCAGCTCCGCCGAGTCCGGTACCTCGTCGAGCGGCGCGCGATCCGCGCCATGGGCATCGGGCGCCCCCTCGGTCGCGACGGCCCGAACGAAATGGCGCCCCACGAAACCCGCGACGCCGGTGATCAGGAGTCGCACGCGCTTACCCCTCCCTCCAGTAGGCAAGGAGATCGGCGATCGTCCGCTCGAACGGAATCTCGGGCGTCCAACCGGTGCGTTCGCGGAATTTCGAGGCGTCGCCCAAGAGCACGGGCACGTCGGACGGGCGCATGCGCGCGGGATCCTGCTCCACCTTGATCTTGGCTTTCGACATGCCGAGGAGCATGTCGAGCATCTCGCGAATGGTCCAGGCCTTGCCGGAGGCGATGTTGTAGACCTCGCCCGGCTCCCCCTTCTCCAGGGCCAGCCAGTAGGCGCGGACGACGTCGCGGACGTCCGTGAAGTCGCGCCGCGCGTCCAGATTTCCCACGCGAACCACCGGAGGACGGCGTCCCTTCTCGATGTCCGCGATCTGCTTCGCGAAGTCGGAGCAGACGAACACAGGGCCGCGGCGCGGTCCTTCGTGGTTGAAGCCCCGCGTGCGCACGACCGGGATCCGGAACGACATCCAGTACTGATAGCCGAGCATGTCCTGGCCCACCTTGCTCACCGCGTAGGGCGAAAGCGGGCGGAGCGGGTTCGTCTCCTTGATCGGCAGCTCGTTCTCGAGCACGAGGCCGTACTCCTCGCTGGAGCACGCGAGCTGAATGCGCGGCTTGATGCCGAGCTTCTTCACGGCCTCGAAGATGTTGAGCTGGCCGATGACGTTCGTGACGAGCGACTCCGTGGGCGCCGTCCACGACGTCGGCACGAAGGATTGCGCCGCGAGATGGAAGATCCACTCCGGCCGCTCGTCGTCGAGCACGTCGCGTACGGAGGAAGCGTCCCTC
>DATEND010000369.1:0-3459 GCA_035275245.1 Candidatus Eiseniibacteriota bacterium | reverse complement strand
CGAAGGGGATCGCAAAGAGGATCGGGCGAAGGACGGTCCGGAATAGAATGTGGGACGTCAGCGGGCGGAGGTCCATGACGCCGCATCTTACGTCACGTGATTCGCTCGCGACACGGCGAAGCTGGAGAGATCCTTACAGGTCCAGTTCCAAGTAGAGTGCGCCCGGGATCGGGTTCGAGCGATACGGCGCGATCGGGCGAAACCCGAGCGAGCGATAGAGCGCGATCGCCGCCTCCATGCCCGGCACGGTGTCGAGTCGCATGCGCGCGTAGCCGCGCTCGCGGGCCGCGTCGATGATGGCCGCGGCCAGCAAGCGCCCCGCGCCCGTTCCCCGATGCGACGAGCGAACGTAGAGCCGCTTCATCTCGCACGCGCCCGGCGCGTCGAAGGGGCGAAGCGCGACGCACCCCGCGGGCTCGTTGGCCTCGCATGCGAGGAGAACGCACCCGCCCGGCGCGGCATACGCTCCCGGGAGGCCCTCGAGCTCGTGGGCGAAGTCCTGGAATCCCAGATCGAACCCGAGCGATGCCGCGTACTCCTCGAAGAGCGCGCGAACCGCGGGGAGATCGTCCGGGAACGTCGCGGTGCGGATCTCGATCACGCGTCGATTGTAGCCCAGGGGTGCGGCGTCAGCGCGGCGACGGGAACTCGGTGGGAACGGAGGCCACGCAGTGGATGAGCGCGCGGTTGGCGCCCGCGTGCTTGAGCAACGTGAGCTTGTCCCCTTCCACCTTCATCTTCCCCGTCAGGATCGCGGTCGCGGCGAGGGTTCGCCGTTCCAGGATTTCCCGCCAGAGCGAAAACGGGGCGCGGAGGGAGAATCCGGTCTCCGCGTGGGCCCGCCCGGCCACGAACTCCGCGCGGTCGCAACGCCCCCCGGCGAGCGCCAGGAAGAGATGAAGCGGCGCCGATAGGCCGCCATCGGCCTCGAAGTCGAGGAGAAGGTTCCCATTGAAGCCCACGCCCCACTTCGCCGCGGCGTTTCGATACTCCGAGGAGGCATTCACTTCCTCACGTAGCGCCGCGCACCACGCGGGCGTGCCGAAGGGGATCGGGTCGCGCACCGATCAGGCCGTCGGGACCGCGGCGGGGCGTCGCGAATCGAGCGGGATGAATCCGGGATTCAGAATGCCGTCGGGGTCCCATTGGCGCTTCGCCTGGACGAAGGGCTCCCACATCGGGCCGAAGTGATCGCGCCATTCGGTCTCGGTGAATTCGACGTAGCCGGAGAGGTACCGCTTGCCGCCCATCGCCACGGAGAGCCGGCTCACCACCTCGACCATGGGCTTCGCCTCGGTCCAGAACTGGGGCGGGATCGCGGGAAGAACGCCGAACCCCATGAGATTCTCGCCTTCCGGCCGCATGAACAGGCGAGATCGCGACGTCGTGCCCTTGGCCGGCCAGAGCAGGATGTGCCCGCCGACCAGGATCGACGGCGGAAGATCGGGAAGGATCGCGTCGAGCAGATCGGGCGTCGTCTCCCACGGCAACACGGACTCGGTCCACGCGTGCACGTGCTCCCACGTGCCGCCCCGCTTCCAGAGGTCGAACACCGGTAGGAGCCGCGCGAAGAACTCGTAGGTGGGGAGATCGTCCACGTAGAGCTTCTCGGTGGGGCGCAGTCCCGCGAGGAGCGCTTCGTCGTTCGGCGGCGCCTTCGGGTCGAATTCAACCGTGGGATGGAACGGGAAAAACCATCGCGCGAAGATCTGCCGGCGCCCGTTCACGGGCTTCGTCCCCTGGGGCGAGGGCGAGGCCCACGATTCGAGATGATCCCACCTCCCCGAATTCATGGCGTCGCGCGCGTCCTCCATGAATCGGCGCGCGTCGTCGTAGAGGAGGTAGTACGTGCGCGTCATCGGCTTCACGCGGCGGAGCCGAAGCCTAGCACGGGTGATGATCCCCACCTGACCCAGCCCCGCGATGACGGACCAGAAGAGGTCGGGCTCCCGGTCGGGGCCGCACGTGACGAGCTCGCCGCTGCCGGTCGCCACGTCCAGCTCGACGACCTGGTCTCCCTGGGTTCCGTGACGGAACGAGGCCACGCCGATCCCCGCGATCGAGAGCGTTCCTCCCACGGTCACGTTCAAATTGTTCGTGAGGACCGGAGGCGCGAGCCCGAGTGGCTCGAGGTGCCGGAGCAGATCGCCCCACGCGAGGCCGGCCTCTACGTCCACGGTCAGGGCGTCCGGATCCACGCGCAGGACGCGCCCCATCGAGACCATGGAGAGGAGGATTCCGCCGTCGGAGAGCCCGACGTGGCTCTGGCTGTGCCCCGCCCCGCGCGTCGAGAGCGTGAGCCCCTTCGCGCGGGCGAAGGCGATCGCGGCTACCACGTCGTCGGCCCCGCGCGGCTCGAGGAGGAGCCGCGGAGTCGAGTGGAACAGGTGGCCGAAGTTCGTGGTCTGCGCAGGCGACACTTCCCCGCCCGCGCGGACCGAACCCGCCACCTTGGCTTGAAACTCCTTCCTGAGTGCCGTCACGCGCGCTTCAGGGTGTCGGCGCGCATGTGCTTCAGGAGCAGGATTTGACCGTAGTGGCCGGCGAAGTGCTCGAGCAGGTGATAGAAGACATAACGGATGTTGAAGATCCGCTTGGTGCCGTTCGCCCGCGTGCGCGTGGTTTCCCGTTCCAGGTCGTCCGGCCCCAGCGTTGCCGCGACGCCCTTGAGGAAGGCGCGCGCGCGATCGTGGAGATCGTCGTAGAACGCGATGTCCTTGCCGTTCAGGGCGGCGAACGCCTCCGCTCCGGCTTCGATCGGCATCCCGTCGCCGTTCACGTCGATGCCGAGGACGTCCTCGATCTTCGGGTCCGCTTCGACCAGCACGCCGATCTTCATCCACCAGACCTCGACGATCGCGTTGTGAGCGAGGAGCATCCCGATCGTGTTCATCCCGCGTGCCGGCTGCCACTGGAGGTCGGCGGGTGTCAGGTCGCGTGTGTCCTCGCGCAGGAGCGCGAGCTGGTCGTCCAGCTGGGCAACGAACGAAGCGATCTCGCGGGAACGGTAGCCCTCCGGAATCTTGATCTCGTCGCGCTCGACGGCCGGTGTCGTGGATGTGGTCATGATGGATCTCCAATCATCTAGGGTGCGATCACGAAGCGGGCGCCTTCGGTGCGTCCCACGCCGGCGGGGGCGGGAACGAGAGCACCGCGCCGGTCGGCTTCTGGCCCGGCGGGATGCGCGCGGGCACCACGTGCTTCACGGCGGGGACGCTCCTCAGATAGGCGATGAGCGCGCCCATGTCCTGCTCGGACAGCCGCGCGTAGTTCGGCCACGGCATCGGCGGGAGAATCGCCGAGCCGTCCTTTCGAACGCCGGAGCGGAGCGCGCGCACGATCTCGTCGTCGGTCCATCCGCCGAGACCCGTCTCGATGTCTGGCGTCAGGTTCCGCGCGTACGTGACTCCCCACGGACCGTGCCAGCCGAGTTCGCTTCCCGCGAGCTGGCGCTCGAAG
>DATEND010000368.1:0-2758 GCA_035275245.1 Candidatus Eiseniibacteriota bacterium | reverse complement strand
ATCGAGCTCCGGCTCTTAGCGCACCTCTCGCACGATCCGGTGCTCACGGAGGCGTTCCGCCTGGGGGGCGACGTGCACGCGACCACCGCGGCGCGGCTCTTCGGCGTGACGCCGGACCAGGTGACGCCGGCACAGCGATCCCAGGCGAAGGTGGTCAATTTCGGCATCATCTACGGGATGGGATCGATGCGCCTGGCGCGCGAGCTCGGCCTCTCGCGCGCCCTCGCGACCGCGTTCATCGACGAGTACAAGCGGACCCACTCGGGCGTGGCGGCCTACCTCGAGCAGATTCTCCATCACGCCAGGGAACGCGGCTACGTGGAGACGATTTTGAAGCGGCGTCGTCCGCTGCCCGGGCTTCGTGAATCGAACGAGGGACGCCGGGCCGAGGCCGAACGCGCGGCCGTGAACGCGCCCATCCAGGGCTCCGCCGCCGACCTCATCAAGGTCGCGATGGTGCGCATCGACGCTCTCCTCGCGGAGCGGGGCTTCAAGTCGCGGCTCATCCTCCAGGTCCACGACGAGCTTCTCTTCGAGACAGACGAAGAGGAGATCGATTCCTTGACGCCGCTCGTGCTCGAGACGATGGAGCACGCTCTTCCGCTCCGGGTTCCGCTCGTGGTGCATCGCGGCCAGGGCAAGTCGTGGGACGACGCGCACGCGTGACGCGCCGATTCGCCTTGACCCTGCTTCCAAATCCTCGCTAGCTTCAGCGAATGCTTCGGATCGGCGTCACGGGACGCATGGCCTCCGGCAAGTCGACGGTGGCGCGTCGATTCGAGGCCAGAGGCGCCGTCCGTGTCGACGGCGACGCGCTCGGCTGGGAAACGCTGCGCGATGCGGAGGTCAAGTCGGCGATCGCGGCGGCCTTCGGCGCGGAATTGTTGAATGACGCCGGGGACGTGAACCGGGGTCGGCTCGGCGCGATCGTCTTTCGGGACCCGGAGGCGATGAGCCGCCTCAATGCGATCGTGCAGCCCCGTCTCCTCGCCCGCGTGCGCGCGGCTCTCGAAGCGGCGACCGGAAGCGTCGTCGTGCTGGATGCGGCGCTCGTCAGCACTTGGGCGCTCGAGTCGGAGCTGGACGGCGTTGTGGAGGTTTCGGCGCCGCCGGAAGACCGGACGCGTCGCCTTCGGGGCGCGCGGGGCGGCTCCGAAGCAGCCGCCCGCGAACGAATCGAGGGGCAGAGCCTGCCGCCGCTCGGCCCGACGCGCGCCTATTGGAGAATCGAAAACGACGGGGACTTAGCCGAGCTGGCGCGGCGCGCGGACTCGGTCTGGGAAGAGATCGTGAAGTTGGACTCGAAGTCGCCGTAACCCCAACGCGGGAGCACCCGATGGATTTGAACGCGACGAAACGACGCCTCGAGGAGGGACGCCAGATCCTGGCACAACTCGGGAGATTTCTTTGACGTCGACCGACGCGAATCGCGCGCCCGCGAGCTCGAAGCGCGCATGGCGGAGCCCGGATTCTGGGACGACCCGGAGGCCGCGCAGCGCCTCCTGAGCGAGCTCAAGTCGCTCAAGCGGATCTTCGAGCCCTACCGCGCCCTTTCCCGCGAAGTGGACGAAGCCGAGGGGATGACGGCGCTTCTCGAGCAGGACCCGGACGAGTCGCTCGCCCAAGAGCTGGAACAAAGTTCCGAAGGTCTCCTTCCGCGGATCCAGGCGTTGGAGCTCCAAAGCCTCCTGGCCGACGAGACCGACGCGCACGGCGCCATCATCTCGATCCATCCGGGCGCGGGCGGAACCGAATCGCAGGACTGGGCGCAGATCCTCTTTCGCCTGTACACCCGCTACATCGAGCGGATGGGCTGGAGCTACCAGGTGCTGGACCTCCAGCCGGGGGAAGAGGCGGGCCTCAAGGACGCGACCATCCAGGTCGACGGGGCCTATGCCTACGGCTATCTGAAAGCGGAGCGCGGCGTGCACCGGCTGGTGCGGATCTCCCCGTACGACGCGCAGAAGCGGCGGCACACTTCCTTCGCCTCGGTCTTCGTCTACCCGCAGGCCGGGGATGACGTGTCGATCGAGATCCGCGAGGGCGACATCCGAATCGACACGTTCCGCGCGGGCGGGGCCGGCGGCCAGCACGTCAACAAGACGGAATCGGCGGTCCGGATCACGCACCTGCCGACCGGGCTCGTGGTCCAGTGCCAGAACGAGCGCAGCCAGCTTCGGAACCGCGACGCCGCGATGAAGGTGCTGACCTCGCGGCTCTACGCGCTCAAGATCGAAGAGGACAAGGAGAAGCGAGATTCCCTGGGCGGCGGCAAGAAGGACATCGCCTGGGGAAATCAGATTCGCTCGTACGTCTTTCAACCCTATACGCAGGTGAAGGACCACCGCACCGACGTGGTCGTCACCGACGTGCAGTCGGTCCTGGACGGAGGGATCGAGCCCTTCGTCGACGCCTACCTCAGAATGAAGGAGCCCGCGTGAACCCGCAGATCTTCCGCGAATACGACATCCGAGGCATCGCCGACCGGGACCTGACCGACGACGTGGCGCGCGCCGTAGGGCGCGCCTTCGCCGAATGGATGCGCGAGCGGGGCAAGTCCCGCATCGCGGTCGGCCGCGACGTGCGCCTCTCGTCGCCCCGCATCCGGAGCGCGCTCGTCGAGGGTCTGGTCGGGCAGGGAGCCGCCGTGATCGACGTCGGGGAGGTGCCGACACCGGCGCTCTACTTCGCCGTGCTCGAGCTGAAGGCCGACGGCGGCGTCATGGTCACAGGCAGCCACAATCCGATCGAATACAAC
>DATEND010000367.1:0-7371 GCA_035275245.1 Candidatus Eiseniibacteriota bacterium | reverse complement strand
GGCCGTGGACCGCCCGGCGATCCACCCGGGCATCATCACGTTCTCGAGCGCCGTGAATTCCGGCAACAGGTGGTGAAATTGAAAGACGAATCCGACCGCCTTGGCCCGAAGTCGGGACCGACCCTCCTCGTTCAGGGTCGACATCGGCTCCCCGCCGATCGCGACCGTGCCCGAAGTCGGGCGATCGAGCCCGCCGAGCAGGTGGAGCAGCGTCGACTTCCCCGATCCGGACGCCCCGACCACGGCGACCATTTCCCCTGGCTCGACCCGCAAACTCGCGTCCCGCAACACGACGACCGGAGCCGCGCCTTCCTCGTATGTCTTGGCGAGCCCGGACGCCTCGAGCGCGGGCCGCGCCGTTTCGCGATCCCGGACGGGCTCGCTACTCATACCGGATCGTCTGCACCGGAGCCAGTCGAGCCGCTTGCCAGGCGGGATACAGGCTCGCCAGGAAGCAGGTGAGGATCGCCGCCCCGGCCACGAACGCGAAGTCGCCCCATTCCATCTTCACCGGCAGCGTGTCGATGAAGTAGATCTCCCCGGGGAGCCGCAGGAGTTTCCACCGGCCGAGCGCGTAGGAGGTCGCGAAGCCACCGGCCAGCCCCAGGATCGTTCCCGCGACGCCCACCAGCGTGCCTTGTAAGAGAAAGATGCGCTGAATCCCCCGCGGCGTCACGCCCATTGTGCGGAGAACCCCGATATCCCGGCGCTTCTCCAGCACCAGCATGACGAGACTCGAAACGATGTTCACCGCCGCCACGATCACGATCAGAATCAGGATGGTGAACATGACGGCCTTCTCGATCCGCATCCAAGCGAAGAGATTTCGGTTCAGGTCGATCCAGTTCGTCACGCGGTAGTCGGGACCGAGCGAGGCCTCGAGGGCACGCGACGCTTCCCGGGCTCGAAACATGTCGGGCAGACGGAGCTGGTAGCCGGTCACGTCGGTGCCAATGCCGAAGAATTCCTGCGCGGTTCGCTGGAGCACGATGCCGAACGAGGAATCGTACTCGTACAGCCCCGACCGAAATACCGCGCTGACGCGAAGCCGTTTCGTGCGCGGCACGCCGCCCAGGATGCCGCCCGGCTCCTCGGTCGGCAGGCTGATGAGGATCACGTCGCCGCGCGCGGCGCGGAGCCTGAGCGCAAGCTCCTGCCCGAGTGCTAAGCCCGGCAGATCGCCGCCGTCGAAGGCGCCGTGGGTCGGAGACAGGTGCGAGAGAATGTCGGTGACGCGCGCCTCTCCCTCGGGCTCGACGCCCTTGAGCACCATCCCGTCGACACCGTGGCGCGAGGCGACCATCACCTTCCCGTAGACGAACGGAGAGAGCTCCGCCTCGGGCACCGCGGCCTGGATGGCCATCTCCAGCGCGGGATCGGGCGTGACCGGCGCGTCGCCGCCCGAGAGCACCGCGACGTGCGCGTTGGTGCCCGCGATGCGACGCTGGACCTGGTCCTCGAATCCATTCATCACGGAGAGGACGATGGTCAGCGCGGCCACGCCGATGAAGACGCCGCCCATCGCGAGCAGGCTGACGAGCGTGATGAAATTCAGGCGTCGCTTCGATCGCAGGTAGCGCGACGCGATGATCCAGACGTAGCCCATGGCGGTGCGGGCGAGTGCCTAGCGCCGGCCGGCGCCAAGGCGGCTACGCACCGTCGCCCTCCTCGGGTCGCATGTGCGGGAACAGGATCACGTCGCGGAGCGTCCGCTGGCCCGTGAGGAGCATCGCCAGACGATCGATGCCGATGCCGACGCCGCCGGTCGGCGGCATTCCCATCTCGAGCGCGCGAAGATAATCCTCGTCGAGGAGCTGCGCCTCGTCGTCGCCCCGCGCGCGCTGCTCCATCTGCGACTCGAACGCGCGGCGCTGTTCGTCGGGGTCGTTCTGCTCGGAGAACGAATTCCCAAGCTCCATCCCGGCGACGATCACCTCGAAACGCTCCACGACGGACGGGTCCCCGCGCTTCACCTTGGCGAGCGGCGAGACGTCGCGTGGATGGTCCATGAGGAAGGTCGGCGCTTGGAGCGACGGCTGGACCTTCTCCGAGATGATCTCGTCGAGGATCCGCCCCCAGCCGAACGAGGGGTCGGTCGCGACGCCCGCACGCCCCGCCAACGCTCGAAGATCGGCTTCCGTCTCCGGAATGCTGGCGACGCCGAGCGACTCGGCCGCCGCCTTCTTGTACGGCAGTCGCCGCCAGGGCGGCGTGAAGTCGATCGTACCGTCGCCGCGCGGAACGATCGTCCCTCCGTGGAGCGCGCGCACGGCGTGCACGACCAGGTCCTGCGTTACGTCCATCATTTGCTCGTAGTCCGCATACGCCTGATAGAACTCGAGCATCGTGAACTCGGGGCTGTGGTTTCGGTCGATCCCCTCGTTCCGGAAGTCTTTGGAGATCTCGTACACGCGCTCGAACCCGCCCACGATCAGGCGCTTGAGATAGAGCTCGTCCGCAATGCGGAGGTAGAGCTTCATGTCGAGCGCGTTGTGGTGGGTCACGAACGGCCGCGCCGTGGCCCCGCCGTAGAGCGACTGGAGGACCGGCGTCTCCACCTCGAGGAAATCGCGCGCGTCGAGGAACTCGCGCAACGCGCGGACGATCGCGCTCCGCGCGCGAAATACCGAGCGGACGTCGTCGTTCACGATCAGGTCGGTGTAGCGTTGTCGGTACCGGATCTCGACGTCGGTCAGTCCGTGCCACTTCTCGGGCAGGGGCCGGAGGGACTTGGCGAGAAGCTCGACCTTGTCCGCCTTGACGGTGATCTCCCCCGTCTTGGTCTTGAACACCGTCCCCTGAACGCCGAGCCAGTCGCCCAGGTCCAAGTCGAGCGCGAACGCATACGCCTCGGGGCCGAGCGCGTCCTCACGAAGGTAGATTTGAAGCAATCCATCGCGGTCCTTGATGTGCGCGAAGGACGCCTTGCCGTGACCGCGCCTCGTCAGGAGGCGCCCGGCGACGCGGACCGCTTCGCCCGACGTCTCCAGCGCCTCGTGCTCTTCGCGAATCCGCGCGGAACGGTGCGTGACGTCATAGGCGTACGCATAGGGCTGAATGCCGCGCGCCACGAGGTCGGCGATCTTGGCGCGGCGGATTTCCTGAACGGACACGAGGCTCCGGGAACACGGTGTGCTTCCGCGACGCGGGAGCGCGGCCGGATGCCGCGGGCGGTGGAAGTCGGAAGATTCTAGGGACCGGTGGGGCGCCGGTCAAGCCTTGCGCGGGTTTCCGCGCGGGGGCGTGGCGACGGGAACGCGTTCGGAGCGCCGCGAGGGCCGCGGGGCCTCCTCTTCCACGAGGGGCTCTTGCAGGTGCTCCGGTCCCAGCACGACTTCCTGCGGCCGGCCGCAGCCCGGGCAGAATCCCCAATCGTCGACGACGCGATGGCCGCACCCTGCGCACGTCGTCGAGGCACGCGTGCCGCAGTGCGGACAGAACGTGAACTCGGTGGAGATGGTTTCGAGGCACGCGGAGCAGACGCGGCCCGACTCCCCCTCGGTGAAGACGACGCGTTGCACCTCTTCGAGCGTCGTCTCCCCCGCCATGACCTTGGAGAGACCGTCCTGGCCGATGACCGACATCCCCGCTTCGATCGCGGCGCGGCGGATCATCGACTCGGTGGCGCCGCCCGAGACGAGACGGCGGATCGTCTCGTCGACCTCGAGGAGCTCGTAGACTCCGGTTCGACCTCGGAATCCGGTCTCGTTGCAGTGTTCGCACCCGACGGGACGATAGAACGTGAGGTCGCGCGCGTCGCTTCCCGGGAGGCCGACCGACCGAAGCGTTTCGGGCTGGGGCGCGTAGGGATCCTTGCACTTCGGACAGAGGACCCGGACCAATCGCATCGAGACGACGCCGACGAGACTCGACGCGACCATGTAGGGAGCGAGTCCGAGGTCGACGAGACGCGTCACGGCCGAGGCCGCGTCGTTCGTGTGGACCGTCGAGAGAACGAGATGTCCCGTCACCGAGGCGCGGAAGGCGATCTGGGCGGTCTCGTGGTCTCGGATCTCGCCGACCATGAGAACGTCCGGGTCCTGGCGCAGCATCGCGCGGAGGACGGACGCGAACGTCTTCTTTCCGCGCTCGTCCACCTGCACCTGGTTCACGCCGGGCACCTGGTACTCGACCGGGTCTTCGGCGGTGACGATGTTCTTCGTGACCGAATGGATCTGCTGGAGGAGCGCATAGAGGAGCGTGCTCTTGCCGCTCCCCGTCGGGCCCGTCACGATCAGGATTCCCTGCGGCCGCTCGCCGAACGTCTTGAGCCGCTCCAGGTGGTAGAGCGAAAGGCCGAGCGTCTCCAGCCGGAACGCGGCGCGCTCCTGGTCGACGATTCGGATCACGATCTTCTCGCCGTGCATCGTGGGGAGCGTCGACACGCGGAGATCGATGCGCCGGCCGTCCGATTCCACCCGGAAGCGGCCGTCCTGAGGGAGCCGCTTCTCCGCGATGTCCATGCTCGAGAGAATCTTGATTCGGGAAATCAGCGCGCCCTGCGTCCACTTCGGGAGGCGCTCCACGTCTTGTAGGAGGCCGTCCACGCGGACGCGAACCACCACCGCCTTCTCCTGCGGCTCGATGTGGATGTCGCTCGCGCGAAGCTCCACGCCGCGCGCGATGAGCCAGTTGGCGAGGCGGACGATCGGGGGCCCGCCGCTCAGCTTGATCAGCTCGTCGACCGATTCGTCGCCGGGCACGTCGTCGATCTGGCGAAGGTCGCCCGCCGGGTCGTTCTTGATGATCGAGTCGAGGACCTCCACGACGGAGGCGTCCATGTTGTAGTAGCGCGAAATCGCCGTCGTGATCTCGGTCGGCGGGGCCAGGACGGGGCGAACGAAGTAGCCGCTCTGGAATCGGATGTCCTCGAGCGCGGACGCGTTCAGAGGGTCGGCCATCGCGACCCGGATGGTGTTCCGATTCTCGAGCTCGACCGGGATCGCCACGTACTTCTTGGCCAGTTCCTCCTTCACGAGCGCGAGCACGCTCTCGTCGATCGCCACGGTCTGGAGATCCACGATCGCGAGGCCGAGCTGTTGGTGAAGGACCCGGCAGATGTCCGCTTCGGTCACCATGCCCGCGCGGGCGAGCGTCTGCCCCAGGGGCTCGCGCGTTTGGCGCTGGCGCCGCAGGGCCTCTTTGAGTTGTTCTTCGGTGATCAGGCCGGCTTCGAGGAGATACTCGCCGACCTTCTTCCGATTCGCGTTGTCGTTCGACACGCCCGTCCCCCGCATCCGGTTCGCCTGGCAGGCATTCCGATCCGTCGCGGACCAAGGGCAATCCTCATGCCACCGAACGGCGCGGTACGTGGACGGGCGAATCCTTTTCCGGAATTCGAGTTAGGAACGGCGGGGGGGCGAGCCGTGCTCCGGCCGTCGCGGACGCGTCCGGCCAATTTCGTGCATCGTGCACGCGGGGCGGGCCGAGATTGGCCGCCGCCCGAAGCTAGACGGCGCCGTTTCGAACGGGGGTTCGTTCCAGCGCCAACTTGTCCATCTCGGCGCCGAAACGGACGGAGTAGTCGCCGTTGAAGCACGCATAGCAGTGATCGTCCGGGCGCTCGACACAGGACCGGAGGCCTTCCATCGAGAGGTAGCCGAGCGAGTCGACGTGCAGATACTTTCGGATCTGCTCCACCGTGTGCGACGAGGCGATCAGCTCTCGCCGGTTCGGCGTGTCGATGCCGTAGTAGCACGACCATCCGATCGGCGGGCTCGAGACGCGGAAGTGAACCTCCTTCGCGCCCGCGCCGCGGAGCATCATGACGAGGCTACGGCTCGTCGTGCCCCGGACGATGGAGTCGTCGACGACGATCACGCGCTTCCCCTCGAGGATCTGGCGAACCGGGTTGAACTTCAGATTCACGCCGAACGAGCGCGTGATCTGCTCCGGGGCGATGAACGTCCGCCCGACGTAGTGGTTTCGGATCAGGCCCAACTCGAAGGGAATGCCGGAGCGCTCGGAAAAGCCGAGCGCCGCCGAGTTGCTGGAATCGGGGACCGAGATCACGATGTCGGCATCGGCCGGGTACTCCTCGGCCAGGCGGCGCCCCAGGCGGCGGCGGATCGAATCCACGCTGACGCCGAACACCACGCTGTCGGGCCGGGAGAAATAGATGAGCTCGAACACGCAGGCCCGGAGCGGCTCCGGAGTCAGAATGCGGATCGAACGAACTCCGCGCTTGTCGATGAGCACCATTTCCCCTGGCTCGATCTCGCGGACGAATTCGGCCCCCACGATGTCGAGCGCGCAGGTCTCGCTCGCGATCACGTGCGCCTCGCCGCGCTTGCCGAGGCAAAGTGGCCGGAACCCGCGCGGATCGCGCACGCCGATCAGCGTGTCCCCCGCGAGGAGCACCAGCGAATAGGCGCCCTGACAGCGGGCCAGGGCCTCGGGGATCATTCGCTCGAGCTCGGTGGCCTTCGAGCGCGCGATCAGATGAAGGATGACTTCCGTGTCGCTCGTCGTCTGGAAGATCGAGCCCTTCTCCTCCATCTCGCGTCTCAGGGCGAGGGCGTTCACGAGATTCCCGTTGTGGCCGATGGCCATCTCGCCCTCGCGGAAGTTGACGACCAGGGGCTGCGCGTTGCTCTTGAGATTCCGCCCCGTCGTGGAATAGCGGTTGTGTCCGATGGCGATGTGGCCCGTCAGCCCCTCCAGCTCGCCGCCGGCAAACACGTCGGAAACGAGCCCGAGCCCGCGGTGCGCGCGGAATTCGCCGCCGTCGGTGGCCACGATGCCGGCGCTCTCCTGCCCGCGGTGCTGCAGCGAGTAGAGCCCGGCATAGGTGAGCCGGGCCGCGTTCTCGGCGCCGTGGATCCCGAACACGCCGCACTCCTCGCGGAATCGGTCGTTCGCTTGTTCCGTCAAATCCGCGTCCAGACCCGTCACCAATGGCTCCTTTGCGTGATGGCCAGCCTTCGACTCCAATGGAATTCCGACTCCGTCACGTCGCATGGAACGCGACGGCCATATCGTGTAAGAACTCCTCGATCCTGGACCAGGGGTGCGGCGACCGCAGAAGAAGCGATGCCTCCGCGTGCGGATTGACCAGCAGTCCGCGGCGCGTCTCCTCGACCGGACCGAGCGCCGCATGGCACGCGTCGATCGCCGCGTCCCCGCCCGGACCCTTCGTCCAGAGCCACCAGATCCGCGCGCGGCGGATCGCGCCGAGGCCGGGGAGCGGGTGCTCGCGCAAGAGCCGCTCGAGGAGCACGTCGTCCCGCGTCTCGCCACGCGGCCGGGCCAGGAGGCCCCACGCCCCTTCCGGCGGCGCGAGCGAATCGCCGCGCGCGGCGGACCGGAGGAAGCGGTACCGCTCTTTGTTTGGATTCACGAAGAAGTTGCTCGACTCGATCGCTTGCTCCA
>DATEND010000366.1:0-4167 GCA_035275245.1 Candidatus Eiseniibacteriota bacterium | reverse complement strand
GGCGGCGCGGCCGGCGCCTCCTCGCCCGGGGCCTCGCGCCGTCGGCCGGGCCAGCGCGCCCGGAGCCAATCCCCCGCCCTCTTCGCCGCGCCATCCGTGGCCACGAAAAACGTCGGTACGACCACAAGACTCAACGCGGTCGAGACCACGAGCCCGCCGATCACAGCGATCGCCATGGGCGTGCGGATCTCCGAGCCGGGGCCGAATCCGAGCGCGGGGGGAATGGCGGCCATCATCGTCGCGATCGAGGTCATGAGGATCGGACGAAGGCGGCGCGGGCCCGCTTCGAGCATGGCGTCGCGGGCGTTCTTCCCCGTCTCGCGGACCTGCCGCCCGTAGTCCACGAGGATGATCGAGTTCTTCTTCGAGAGCCCGAGCAGGAGCAAGAGCCCGATCATGCTGAAGATGTTGAGGCTCTTTCCGCCCAGGAAGAGCGCGGCCGCCGCGCCCGCGATCGAAAGCGGGAGGATCGTGAGCACCGTGACCGGGTGGAGAAGCGAGTTGAATTGTGAAGCGAGCACCATGTAGGCAACCGCGATGCCGATGAGGAGCGCGAACAATAGGCTCCCCATCGACTCCTGGAAGGCGACGCTCGCGCCGCCCAGGACGAGCGAGTACCCCACCGGAAGCGTCGCCATCAGCCGGTGAACGTGATCGATTGCCTCCTTTTGCGAACGGCCCGGCGCCACGTTCGCGGTGACCGTTATCGCCCGCTCGCGGTCGCGCCGCGTGATCGCCTGGAGCGCGGGTCGCTCCTCGGTCGTGACGACCGACGCGAGCGGAACGAGCTGGCCCGAGGCACTCCGAACCCGGAGCCGCACGACGTCGTCGGGCTGGGACCGTTGCTCCGCCAGGAGCCGCATCCGAACGTCCATGCGGCGCCCGCTCTCGCTGTACTTGCCCACCTGGACACCGCCGATCAGCGCGTTCACCGCCGTGGCGACGTCCTCGACCGGGATTCCGAGGTCCGCGCAACGGGCGCGGTCGGGCACGATGCGAAGCTCGGGCATGCCCACTTGATAGTCGGTGTCGAGGTCGACGACCGTACCCGTGGCTTGAAGGTCCTTCTGGATTTTTCCAGAAAGGTCGACGAGCCGGTCCCAATCGGGGCCGCGCACCGAGAATTCGATCGGGAATCCCCGTCGCGCGGTGAAGCCCTGCTGCGATGGATCCTGGACGACGGCGCGTAACCCCGGAATCGAGTTCAGCTCGCGCCGGATCGTGGACGAGAACTCGAGATGGGACATCTTCCGTTCGCCCGGCGGCACGAGCGTCACGAACATGATCCCCGAGTTCACGCCCGACCCGCCGAACCCGCCGACGACCGCGAAGAGCCGCGTGATCTCCGGGTGCTTCTGCAACGCGGCCTCCGCCTTCCTGAAAAGGTGGTCGGTCTCGGAGAGGTCCGATCCGACCGCGGTCGTGAGGCGCACCATGAGGCGGCTCTGGTCCTGGGACGGAACGAACTCCGACGGAAGCATGCGGAGCACGAGGATCGCGGCGACGAAGAGAATCGCCGCCCCGCCGAGGACGATGCCCGGCGCCGAGATGGCGCGCGGGAGGATCTCCTTGTACCGCGCCTCGAGCCAGGAGAACCCATCGTCGACCATGCGGCCGATCTTGCCCCGCGCCTCGCGCGTGGTGGAGAGGATTTGCGCGCAGCGCGCGGGGGCCAGCGTGATGGCCTCGAGGTAGGAGAGGAGCACCGCGACGCAGAGCGTCACGCCGAACTGGAGGAAGAACTTTCCGACGACGCCCTGCATGAAGATCACCGGCGTGAAGATCGCGACGACCGCGATCGTGGCGGCCAGCGCCGCGAACGTGATCTCCGCGGTTCCCTCGCGGGCCGCGCGGACGCGGTCCTTCCCCATCTCGCCGTGCCGATAGATGTTCTCGAGCACCATGATGGCGTCGTCCACGACGATGCCCACGGCGAGCGCCATGCCCAGAAGCGTGAACGTGTTGAACGTATAGCCGAGGAAGTAGATCACGGCGATCGTCCCGAAAAGGGACATGGGGATCGCCAAGACGACGTTCAATGTGCTGGAGAAGGAGCCCAGGAACATCCAGCAGACGAGTGCCGTCAGGAGCACGGCCAGGATCAGCTCGAACTGGATCTCGTGCACCGACTCCTCGATGAATCGGGTCGAGTCGAAGTTGACGCCGAGCTCCATGCCGGCGGGAAGCGTCTTCTGGATCTCCTCCATCGCCTGGTGCACGTTGCTCGCCACCGCGACCGCGTTGGCGCCGCGCTGCTTCCGGATCCCCAGCCCCTGCGCCGGCTCGCCGTTCACGCGCGCCACGCGCCGCTCGTCCTCGAACCCGTCCTCGACGAGGGCCACGTCCTGGAGGTAGACGGGCGCGCCCTGCACGTTCCCCACCGTGATCTTTCGGAACGCGTCGAGATCGAGCGCCTCGCCCAGGACGCGCACGTTCACCTCGCGCCCGTCCGCTTCGAGCCGCCCGGCGGGCAGCTCGACGTGTTGTTGCTGGAGCGCACGGGCTACCTCGGTCACCGTGAGCCCCTTCTCGTCGAGCCGCGCGGCGTCGAGCCAGATGCGCACGTTTCGCTCCAGATAACCGCCGAGCACGATCTCGCCGATGCCCGGGATCGTCTGGAGCCGCTCGCGCACGCGATACCGGGCGTAATCCGCCAAAACTTGACGCGGGAAGGGCCCGGAGAGGCCGAGCCACATGATCGGCTGGTCTTCGGGGTTGCTCTTCGAGACGACCGGCGGATCGATGTCGCGAGGGAGGCGGTTCTGGGTCTGCGCGATCTTGGTCTGCACGTCCTGGAGTGCCAAGTCGACGTCGCGCTCTAGGTTCAATTCCACCGTGATGCTGGCGCCGCCCTGCCTCGAGGACGAGGTGATGGAACGCACGCCTTCGACCTGCGTCAGGGCGTCCTCGAGCGCCTCCACGATCTCGGACTCCACGACTTCGGGGGCCGCCCCTTCCCAGGAGACGTTCGCCGTGATTGTCGGAAAGTCGACGTCCGGAAACTGGCTGATGCCAATGCGCGAGGCCGCGACCAAGCCGAAGAGGACGGTCGCCGTGATGAGCATCCAGGCCAGAATCGGGCGGCGAATGCAGACTTCGGTGATGTTCATTTCGCGTCCTTCGTTGCGAGCGCCGCGACCCCGAGATTCATTTCGCGTCTTTCGTGGCGGGCGTCGCCGGCCCGGTGTCCAGCGTCCCGGCCTTCACGATCCGGACGCGCGCGCCCTCGCTCAGCGCTTCCGCGCCTCGAACGACAAGGCTCTCCGCCCCCGCCAGGCCGCTCTTCACCTCGATCTGGCCGTCCGCGGTCCGGAGTCCGAGGGTCAGCACGCGCTCGTGGGCGAGCCCCTTCGAGACGACGTAGGCGAGAAAGCCACGCTCGCCGGGACGGACCGCCGTCTGCGGAATCACGGGCGCGTGCTTCATCGACCCGATCGGAACGGTCACCTCGGCGAAGGCGCCCGGGCGAAGCGCCGCGTCGGGCCGGTTCACCTCGGCGGTCACCGCCACCATGCGGGACGTAGCGTCGGCCGATCCGGCCACGAGGACCAGGCGGGCGGTCCGCTCGCCCGGGACGTTTCGAACGCGGAATCGCACCATCATTCCGCGTCGAAGCGGCGCCGCGTCACCTTCCGGAACCTGGAAGCGAAGAAGGAGCGGATCGCGCCGGACGAGCGTCGTGAGGAGCGTTCCGGGCTGCACGTACCGCCCGGTCTGCACGTCGCGCGTCTGGATCGTCCCGGCAAAGGGCGCCCTCGCCTGCGCGTCGCGCGCGTTTCGGTTGGCGAGCGAGAGCGCCGCCTCGCGCGCGGCGACGTCGGCTTTCGCACTCGAAACGCGCGTTCGCCACGCGTCGACTTCCTCGGCTGGGATCAGTCCGGCCGTCTTCTCGTTGACGCCGGCTCGGCGCGCCAACCCTGCCTCCGCCTCGCTGAGCGCCGCCTTCGCCTTCTCGACCGCGGCGCGCGCCTCCTCCACGTTCAGCCGATAGCGATCGGGCTCGATCTCGACCAACACGTCGTCCTTGCCCACCCGGTCGCCCTCCCGGAAGTGGACCTTCTCCACCGCTCCCGGGACGCGCGCGGTCACCTGCACGATCTCATACGCTTCGACGGATCCGACCGCATTCACGGCGTACTCCACGCCCCGCGTCGAGACCGGCTCCAC
>DATEND010000365.1:0-3554 GCA_035275245.1 Candidatus Eiseniibacteriota bacterium | reverse complement strand
TCGCCGGGCGGCCTGGTCGTGGTCAACGCATCGACCTCGATGGGGATCGAGGCGATCGCCAAACGATACGGGGCGACGGTGATCCGCGCTCGCGTCGGCGAGGCGCACGTGGCGCAGGAGCTCTTGAACCGCGGCGGCGTGATCGGCGGGGAGGGGAACGGCGGCGTGATCTACCCGGCGCTCCACGCCACACGCGACGGGCTCCTCGCGGCCGCGATGACCCTCGACTGGATGGCCGCGGACCCAAGGCCCTTGAGCGAGCGCGTGGCGGAGCTGCCGCCCCTCGTCATGGTGAAGCGAAAGCTCGACTTGCGCATCCAAGACGCGGGCGCGATGGCGGATTCGCTCGCTCGCGCGTTCCCCGACGGGGAGCGCAATACGCTGGACGGGGAAAAGTACGTCTGGGAAGATGCTTGGGTTCAGGTGCGCGCTTCCGGAACCGAGCCGATCGTCCGAATCCTGGCCGAGGCGGCCACCGGCGCGCGGGCGGACGACCTCGCGTCTCGCGCCGCGGAGGCAACTCTCAAGTCGCAGCCCGGCGCCCCGGCCGTTCGTCGATAGGAGGATTCATCCATGTGCGGCATCGTCGGCTACGTCGGGACGCAGGAATCGGTCCCCATCCTCCTTGAAGGGTTACGCCGTCTCGAGTACCGCGGATATGATTCCGCGGGCGTCGCCGTCCTGAACGGCGACGGAATCAAGATCGAAAAGGCCGCGGGCAAGATCGGCGTCCTCGAGAAGAAGATCGCGGCGGCCCACCCGAGCGGCACCCTCGGCATCGCCCACACCCGCTGGGCCACCCACGGCGAACCCAACACCAAGAACGCGCACCCCCACACGGACTGCAAAGGGCGGATCGCGGTCGCCCACAACGGCATCATCGAGAACTACTCGACCCTCAAGACCGCCCTTCAAAAAGAGGGGCACAAGTTCACGACCGACACCGATACGGAAGTCCTCGCCCACCTGATCGAGAAATTCTTCGAGGGCAATCTCGAGAAGGCCGTCGCGAGGGCGCTCCGGCACGTGACCGGGACGTACGGGATCGCGGTGATCTCCCAGGACGATCCCGGCAAGATCGTCGGCGCCCGGCACGGCAGCCCGCTCGTGGTCGGCGTTTGCGACGGCGACGAATACCTCCTGGCCTCCGACGTCTCGGCCGTCATCCGGCACACCAACCAGGTGGTCTACCTGGACGACGAGGAAATGGTCGTCCTGACCTCGGCCGGCATCCACACAACGACCCTCCGCGAGGAAACGGTCTCGAAGAAGGTCGAGACGGTGGATTGGGACCTGTCGACGATCGAGAAGGCCGGGTACGCCCACTTCATGCTGAAGGAAATCTTCGAGCAGCCGCAGTCGCTGCGGGACACGCTCCGCGGACGGCTCTTGCTCGAAGAGGGAACGGCGCGCCTGGGCGGCCTCAACATGAGCGAGCGGGAGATGCGCGCCATCGACCGTGTGATCATCACCGCCTGCGGGACGTCCTGGCATGCCGGCCTGATCGGGGAGTACTTGATCGAGGAGCTGGCCCGCCTGCCGGTCGAGGTGGAGTACGCGTCGGAGTTCCGCTACCGGAACCCAATCTTGAAGCAGGGCACCGTCGTCCTCGCGATCAGCCAGTCGGGCGAGACGGCCGACACGCTCGCCGCGATGCGCGAGGCGAAGCGGAAGGGCGCCCGCGTCCTCGGCGTCTGCAACGCCGTCGGCTCCACGATCGCGCGGGAATCGGACGGCGGCGTCTACATCCACGCGGGGCCGGAGATCGGCGTCGCTTCGACGAAGGCGTTCACGTCCCAGGTCGCGGCGCTCACCCTGCTCACGCTCTATTTGGGCCGGCTGGGCCAGCTCTCGCCGGAGAGCGGCGCCGCGTTGACGCGCGAGCTGGGCGAGATCCCCGACAAGATCGAGCGAATATTGGCCAATGCGGACTCGATCAAGGCGATCGCGAGCGCGAACGCGCACCACAACAACTTCCTCTATCTCGGGCGCGGCGTGAATTTCCCGGTCGCGCTCGAGGGGGCGCTCAAGCTCAAGGAGATTTCCTACATTCACGCCGAGGGATATCCCGCCGCCGAGATGAAGCACGGCCCGATCGCGCTGATCGACGCGAACATGCCGGTGGTCTTCGTCTGCACGCAGGATTCGGCGTACGAAAAGGTCCTGAGCAACATGGAAGAGGTTCGCGCACGGAAGGGGAAAATCATCGCCGTGGCCTCCGAAGGGGACACGCACGTCGCGAAGAAGGCCGACCACGTGCTCTTCGTCCCGCACACGCTCGGGCCCTTGATGCCGCTTCTCTCCGTGATTCCGCTCCAGCTCCTCGCCTACTACATCGCGGTGGAGCGCGGCTGCGACGTCGACCAGCCCCGAAATCTCGCCAAGAGCGTCACGGTCGAGTGAACGCGCCGGGGGACGACGGACCGGGAGCCGTGCTCCGCACGGCCTTAGCACCCGCCGCGATCGGTCCGTACGTCCAGGGCCGGACGGGACCGCTCACAGGCCGCTGGCTCGTGACCTCCGGGCAGATCGGGCTCGACCCGAAGTCGGGAACGATCGTCGAAGGCGGCGTCGCCGCGGAGACGGAGCGCGTGATCACGAATTTGGAGGCGGTCCTGGCCGCGGCCGGCGCCACGCTGGCCCATGTCGTGAAGACCACCGTCTTCCTGGCCGACATGTCCGACTTCGCCGCCATGAACGATGTGTACGCCGGACGATTCCCGGATCCGAAGCCCGCCCGCACGACGATCGCGGCGCGGGAGCTCCCCAAGTCCTGCCGGGTGGAGATCGAAGCATGGGCGTTTCTCGGTTGAAAGCTGGCGGCGCCGAACCGGCGCGCTTGACCCAGCAGGTCGCCTGCGCCGGGTGCGCGGCCAAGATTCCGATTCAGACGCTGACGAGAATCCTCGGCGCCTTGCCGCCGCGCTCCCGCTCGCCGCGCGTCCTCGTGGGTCCGGAGACCTGGGACGACGCGGGCGTCTATAAGATGAGCGCGAGCGTGGCGCTCGTCCAGACGGTGGACTTCTTCACGCCGATGGTGGACGACCCCTTCGACTTCGGCGCGATCGCGGCCGCCAACGCCGTCAGCGACGTGTACGCGATGGGCGGCATTCCCAAGACCGCGCTTTCCGTGCTCTGCTTTCCCGCGGAGACGGGCGACCCGACCGTTCTCCGCGCGATCGTTCAGGGCGGAGCCGAGACCCTGAAGGAAGCGGGGGTCATCGTGCTGGGCGGCCACTCGGTGCGCGATCCCGAGATGAAATTCGGCTACGCGATCACGGGTGAGGTCCACCCGAAGCGCGTCGTCACGAACGCCGGCGCCAAGACCGGCGACCTCCTCGTGCTCACGAAGCCGATCGGCACCGGCATTCTCGCGACCGCGCTGAAGCGCGGCCGGCTCTCCGACCCTTTGCTTCGCGCCATGACGCGCCAGATGCGGACGCTGAACCGCGCCGCCGCGGCGGCGATGACCGCCGTCGGCCCCTCCGCGGCGACGGACGTTACCGGATTCGGCCTCCTGGGCCACGCCCGGAACATCGCGCGCGCGAGCCGAA
>DATEND010000364.1:0-2907 GCA_035275245.1 Candidatus Eiseniibacteriota bacterium | reverse complement strand
AAAAGGCGGCGAAACAGAGACCGGCGATCCCGATCACCTTCGCCGTGGTGAGCAGCGTCTGCGTTCCCGCGCCTTGCTTCACGCCGAGCCAGTTGATGAATGTGAGAACGAGGATCGCCGCGAGGCCGGCGGGAAGGCGCGCCGATTCAGGCAGCCCGACGGCCTCGCAGAAATAGATCGCGAAGACGCTCGTGATCGCCGCGATGACGGTCGGCTTGATGACGGAGAGGCTGGCCCAACCGAAGACGAACCCGAGGCGGTTCCCGAAGGCCTCCCGAATGAAGACGTAAAGTCCGCCGGTGTGCGGATGGCGGACGGCCAGCTCGGCCAAGACCAGCGAGCCGCAGAGCGAGAGGAGCCCGCCCACGACCCAAGCCAGGACCATGAGCGGCGCCGAGGGGAGTTCCTGCGCGACGGAGTGGGGGGATCGAAAGATGCCCGATCCGACGATGCTGCCGATCGTGACCGCGGTCGCCGCGTAGAGGCCGATTCGCCGCGGAAGCAGGTCCGCCATACCGCCCTTATACCACGCGGGGCGCCCCTACGTGTGCGCCGATCCGATATCCTTGTCGGATGCTCCCGCCGACCCTCGATCCCTCGGCCGCGATCGGCGCGGTCCATCTCACCGTTTCCGACCTCGCGCGGTCGATCGAGTTCTATCGCGACCGAATCGGATTGCGGCATGCGTCGCGTGAGGGCTCGGTCGCGCGATTTCGCGCCGGCGACGCCGCTCGGGATCTCCTCGTCCTGACGGAAGTGCCCGGAGCACGGCGCGTCCCCGGTACGACCGGGCTCTACCACTTCGCAATCCTCCTCCCCACGCGACGGGATCTGGCGCTCGCGCTCCGACACCTCTCCGAGCTGGGACAACGCTTCGCCGGCTACTCCGACCATCTGGTGAGCGAATCGCTCTACCTGGCCGACCCGGACGGAAACGGCATCGAGATCTACGGCGACCGGCCGCGGTCCGAGTGGCCCCGAGACGCGAACGGCGGCTTCCGGCTCGACAATCTTCCGCTCGACCGAGATGGGTTGCTGCGCGAGATCGAGGCGGGGCCGAACCGCGCGGGCTGGCGGGAGCTCCCGTCCGAGACGACCATCGGTCACATGCATCTACAAGTGACCGACCTCCGGCCGTCCGACGCGTTCTACACGGAGGTATTGGGCCTGCACGTGACGGCACGGTACGGTTCGACCGCGACCTTCCTCGCGGCCGGCGGCTACCACCATCACGTGGGAACGAATACGTGGGCGGGCGTGGGCGCTCCGCCGCCGCCGCCAAACGCGGTCGGGCTCCGCCACTTCGAGATCCTGCTGTCGAGCACGGAGGAGCGGGATCGCGTCGTCGACCGCATCGCACACGCGGGCGGCGAGACTACCCCGGGGGAGGAAGGCATCCTCACCCGCGACCCATCGGGAATCGCGATTGCGCTGGTGGATGGTGGAGGCGGAGGGAATTGAACCCTCGTCCGAAAGCAGATCCAAAAGGAGCACTACGCGCGTAGTCCGTTATCCTTTTTCACGGTCCCGGACGCCAACGGACTAGGTCACGGAGCCGCTATCCCGATGAAGTCTCGCCCTCTCGACTCGGGCGGATCTCGAGGGCCAGCCCACCTTGATGACGCTCGATCCAGCCTCGGCGGGCTCAGACCGGTCAAGCGCAAGCAGCCTAGTTAGGCCGCGAGAGCCAATTCAGAATTGGCTTCTGAGTTTTGCCGGTTGTTTTACGAGGCCTCCGGCACCTCGGCGCGCGATCCTTGATTCACTGCCCCGTCGAATCCGTTCGCCCCCATATGGTTGTCGTCAATGAAATATCGGCACTCCAAGCGCAAAGTGTAGCACCCGCCCCCCAGGCTGTATATATTCTGGGCCTCTCGCGCCTGTTTTCCGCTGCCGATGGGGAGGATCGATGTTGGGACGCCGCCTTTGTCTGTTCGCCGCAATCGCCCTCACGATCGTTTGTTGCAACGCGCCCCGTCGGGCCGAGGCACAAGCGGAATGGGCCATTCGGGCGGGCGTCGGAAGGTCGCTCATAGACGGGGCGCTCGGCTACTACTGGGGAAACGGGATTCCAGTCACGCTCGCCATGCACTACTCGCTCAAATCCAATTTCTCTCTCGGCGCGGAATTCTCATATCAGAGCCTGACCTTGGATCAGGGCTACACGCTCAACGACTCGATTTCCTACGATACGGATTCGAAGTTTCAGATCTACCGAATCGGTTTGAGTGCCCGTCGATATTTTCTCTCCGCCGATTCCCGCTTCCGGCCCTACGCGACGTTCGGCGCCGGCATCTATCCAATCTCGATCGAGTCGGAGGATTCGACCGGTTTCTTGATTCGCTCGGTCGCGGCCACCGGAATCAGCCCGGGGATCGGGGTCGAATACAAAGTCGGGCCCGCGTTCGGCCTGAGCCTGGAGGCGAGATACCATATCGTCGGAGGAAGCGAGGGGGAGATCGGCTACAAGAGCGTCAACTACAGAGAGATCTCGTTCGGCTTCAAGTTCGTCCCCGGCGAGGAGTGAGACTCTAGCCGCCCCGCACCGGCTCGAGCGTCCCGCGCGCCTGATCGACCCCGAACGCCCGCCTTCGCGCTTCCCCAGGCTCCAACGTGACGTCGATGCTGTCGGACGCCGTACCTACTCGTAGGAACGTGGTTTCGCCCGGCAGTAAGATCCCAGTCTCCGTCCCCAGTCGCACCGAGTCGGGCAGTTCCGTGATCCGCGCGTAGGAACCGTCGAGCCCGACGCGGTAGAGCCACAGATTCAGCCCGCCGACCGTTCCGCGACGCGCGGAATGGCGATGTCCGGTCAGCTTCGCGTAAACGCAATCGTTCCCCCACCCGACGATCCAGGGCGAGAACCCGACCTCCATCTCCTTCGGGCGCGGAATCCTCGCGAGGAGC
>DATEND010000363.1:0-6137 GCA_035275245.1 Candidatus Eiseniibacteriota bacterium | reverse complement strand
GTGCCTTGCCGCGCGGCGTCGATCGTTGCTCGGGGTCGCGCTCTTGCTGTCGATCGCCGGGTCGGCGACGGCGGGACCGATCGAGACATTGCAACCGGGCGAATGGTACCAAGTGCCGAACAGCAAGCTTCGCTCGGTCGTCCCCGTTCCCGCGCCGGCCGGTAATCCAGCCAATGTCATTGCAGCATGGTCCGGCGGTACGTTCGATACGCGGCGGGATCGTCTTCTCGTTTGGGGAGGCGGGCACGCGGACTACGGCGGAAACGAGATCTACGCTTTCGAGATCGCGACGCTCGCGTGGGCCCGCATCTGGGGTCCGAGCCCGCTGTCGGCGATCCAGTTGCAGTGGCTTGCCCCGTGCGTCGAGACGTACATCGACGGAAACCCTGTCGCGCGGCACACGTACGGCGGGCTCGCCTACGATTCCCAGCAGGACGCGATGATGGCGTACGGCGGATCGTTGTTCTGCGGCCCGGGCAACGGGGGCAACGACACCTGGGCGTTCGAGTTCGGAAACGCGCGCTGGCAGAAGAAGGCGTACCCGTCTTCCTGCGCCACGTGCGGCGGGCTCGGCGCCTCGCTCGCCTACGACCCGGCTACGGGAAAAGTCTGGCTGGCTGGCGTGAACTACAATCTCGCGGAATTCAATCCCGCGACGAATCAGTGGACGATCCGATGGACGGGAACGGGCATCGGATACGGGATGACCGGCGCCATCGACACGAAGCGGCACAAGTACGTGTTCGTCGGGCAAGCGGGCGTCAAGATGTACGACTTGAACGCTTCGGGGACGATCGCGCGCCAGAATCTCACGACCACGGGCGCGACCGCGATGGTCGGGGCCAAGTTCCCCGGCGTCGCGTACGACCCGGTGAGCGACCGAATCGTCGCTTGGGCCGGAGGGTCGACGCTCTACACGCTCAACATGGACACCCTGGTGTGGACGCAGAACGATCCGGCTCCGACGAACACGGTGACGCCGCCCGCCCAGACCGAGATGGGGACGTACGGTCGCTTCCAGTATGTTCCCTCGAAGAATGCCTTCGTCGTCGTCAGCAGCATCGACCAGGACGTCTACGTCCGGAAACTCTCCCCTGGATCCGGCGCTCCGAGCGACAGCATTCCGCCCTCGGCCCCGGCCGCCTTCAGGCCCCGATAGGAGATCGGTTCCCATGCGTCTTGGCGTGATCGTGTCCTCACTCGGAGCGCTCCTTACGGCGCACCAGGCCGTGGCCGCGCCGATCAACATTCCGTCGAATACGTGGGTGGGCGTCCGTTCCCCTGCCGTCTACCAAGGCGCGTGCCCCAACGGCCAGTGCAAGCACATCCGCGTCATCCACAACCCGACCGACGGGCGGATCTATTGGCTGGGCGGCGACTACACATCGGAAGACGGATTCCCGCAGTCGGGAACCAACGAGCTCTGGTCATATTCCATCGCCGGCAACGACTGGAGGCTGGAAGTCGACTACTGCAACCCGCCGGGATTCATCCAGCCGAGCCATCCGGACGAGGTTGGGTTCGCGTTCGACACCCGGCGGAACAAGTTTTGGATGTACCCGGGATTCCAGTACAACCCGGACACGCAATGCCAGAGCACCGAGGTCTACCAGAAGGTGATGTCGTACGACGTGCCATCCCGCACGTGGGCCGTTCCCAATCTCACCTGGACCTATTACCACACCCGTTTCTCGCAGTACGATGCCGTCGGCGATCGCATGCTCATGTTCGACTACGACGGGGGTAGCATCCTCGAGCACAATCTGACTACGAACGTCACGCGGAGAATCAACACCATCGTTCCGCCCGGGGAGGGCGCCGGGTCGGCGTTCATCGGTTGGGCGTGGACGGCGTACGACCCCGTGGGGCGAAACATCTACGTGCTCTGTCCGTCGAGAGGGCAGCTCTACCGGTATAACCTGGACACGAATGTGATGAAGTTCATGTGCAATACGCCGGTTACCGGGCCCGACGAGCAAATGCTCTTCTGGGATCCCGTCAATCATGTCCTCCTGTATCCGCACCGGAGGGACCGAGGGCAGACGGAAATCGCGGGACCGGTTCGGCTCTTCGTGTGGCGTGAGTCGGCGCCCACCACGTGGAGTGAAATCGCGATCACCCCGCCGGTCGACATGCAGGGGAATCCGCTCCGCGACACCGCCGGCAACCCGGTGGAAGTGAAGGGTCGCGTCGGCGTCTTCGATCCCATCGAGCGCGTGATGCTGATCACCGGTTTCGACAGCCAGGACACCGTCCCGTACATGTTCCTGTATCGGTTCGCCGACGGCCCCGTCGATGCGGTCGCGCCGTCGCCGCCGACAAATCTCCGCCCGCGGTAGTTTTCCCGCCTCATCGGCGATAGGCGAGGATCCCCTGCCGCGTCGCCGCTTCCAGCGCATCGAGGAGCGGGGCGCACTCGACGAGGATCGCATTCGCCCTCCCGACGCGCCCCTCCCGCACCAGCCCGCGCTCTCGGAGAAACGGAAGGAACACGTCGCCGTTTCGGCGCGGGCCGAGCGCGGGATCGGGAACCAGGGTCCGAACCGTCCTTCGTTGCCCGGCCTCGTCCACGATCTCCACGGGAAACGTCTCGGGAAGGTACGGGTTCAGCGGGTACGAGGCGCCGAGGTGATCCTCGATCGTTCGTAGCGTCGTGAAGTTGTGGAGCCGGGCGCCGAGGATGAGCCCCTTCCCTCCCCGCTCGATCAGCCGCATGAACGGCGTGTCGTGCCCGAAGGGACGTGCGGCCCTCTCGTGGTCCACGAGGAGCGCGGCCGCGAGCTTTCCGCGGCCGCACACCGAGTGCGTCGGGTGCAGGCTCCGAAGCGTGCCCGGCATCGTGCGGAAGACCTCCGGGAGCACGCCGAGATCCGAGGGGGTGCGGCGCACGTCGAAGACCGGCGAGGCCTTCACCCAGTCGACGGTCATGCCGCCCGTGGAATAGGCGGGCATCAGAATGGTTCCGTCGGGCCCGACGACTTCCTCCAGGGCCCGGATGACGGTGGGTGGCCCTCCGACCACGAATCCCAAAGACCGGAAGGCCGTGTGAACGCAGACGAGATCGCCTTCCTCGAGTCCGAGGCTCCGAAGCCCGGCGACCAACGTTCGCTTCCCGACGCGGTGCAGCAGGAAGTCCGCCCGGAGCAACGCCTCGCGGACGAGTCCGCGCCGAAGCCCGTAGCCCCTCCGCAGCGCCTGCAAGCGTTCCCACACGGTCACGTCGCCCTCCCGCTCACGCGCCGCCGCGCCGCATTTGCTGAATCGTGCGCTTGAGCCCCGCGATGCGATCGCGATGATAGAGGAAGAGGGTCCCCAGGTAGACGGATGCTCCCAGGAGGACGAAGACGGCGAACTCGAGCGAAAGCGGCACTGCCGCCGGAAGGGCGAGTCGCGCCAGGATCACCGCGGCGCTCATGTGCAAGGCACCGTTCACGGCCGGCCAGACCGCGCCGAGATACGTGCGAAACGGCAGGTCGATCTTTCGAAGCGCGCGCCGGTACGGCATCACGAGCACGATCGGGTGCAGGATGAGCCAGGTGGCGGCGACTCCGTCGATTCCCCAATAGCTCCCCACGAAGAAGCCGATCGGAAGCACGACGGCCGCCGCGATGCTATTCCACATGCTGAAGCGCGTATCTCCGGTCACGTGGAGGATCTGACTGATCAGCGGGGCGACGGAACGAACGGTGCCGTACACCGCGAGAAGCTGCAGCGGCACGATCATGGGCATCCACTTCCGGCCCAGGGCGAGCGGAACGAATTCACTCGCGACGAGCGCCAGCCCAACGCTGAGCGGCACCGTCAGGAGCGCGATCCCCTCCGTCAGGTGGAGCAGGTTCCGCCGTAGACCCGCCTTGTCGTGCTTCAGTGCCGAGAAGAAGGCCGGCGCGGTGTTGAAGATCAGGACACCGATCTTCTCGATCGGCACGCTCGCGAGCGTCCACGCGAGCGAGTAGGCGCCGAGCGGCTCGCGGCCGAGCCGGCGTCCGGCCACGAAGAAGTCGGAGTTCGTGTAGGAGTACCACGCCAGGCGCACGAACAGGACCTGCCGGCCGAAGGTGATCGCCGGCTTGAGACCTTCCCACTTCGGCCAGGCGAACCCGCGGCGGCACTGGGCCAGCGTCAGCGCGGTCAGAACGATCGCCGAGAGAAGGTTCCCGATCACGAGCGTCCAGTATCCGAATCCGAGCACGGCCAGGAGCACCATGACGCCCGCCAGCGCGAGGGACTGGACCCCCTCGATCAGCGCCAAGCTCTTGAAGCTCATGTCCCTCTGGAGCAGTGCGTTGGGAACGCTCCGGAACGAGCTGACCACGAAGCCGAGGCTCATCACGAGGATGACCATCGGAAGCTGCGGCGACTCGAAGAAGTGCCCCAGCGGGATCGCAGCGGCACAGGACACGAGGAAGCACGCGACACCGAGCAAGACGGCCGCCAGGTTGAGCTGCTCGATCTGCTTCGGCGTGATCGTTCGAAGGGTGATGATGGCGGAGCCGAACCCGAATTCGCTCATCAATCCCAGGAAGCCGAGATACACCGCGGCCATGGAGACGAGGCCGTAGTCCTCGGGCGCCAGAAGCCGCGCGACGACGAGGGTCGAGATCCAGGAGAAGAGCTGGCTGGTCCAGCGCATGGCAGCGGTCCACGCCAGCCCGCGCATGAAGATTCCGCGCAGGTCCTCGGGCGACTTCGTGTCGATCGGAAGAACGTGCTCCTGGGCGGGATCGAAGGGCGTACCGGCCGTGGGGGCGACGCGCTCCTTGCCGGGTTGGTTTTCGGTCATCCTCCCGCCTAAGTCAGCGGGTGATGGGAACCGTCACGAACAAACCGTTGCCTCGGGCGGTCACGGGGTCGTGACTGGGAGCTGCCGCGGCCCCGACTCATCCCGATTCGCCTTCGCGTCGGCGAGCCAGCCGCGCGCGGCGTCGAGACTCGGATCCGCTGCCAGTGCCTGTTCCAGCTGCGCGGCGCCGGCCTCCCGCTTCCCGATTCGGACGAGATAGCGACCGTACCGGGCGCGCGTGATCGGGTGCTGTGGGTAGAGGCGCAGCGCGCGTTCGTAGTAGGCAATCGGGTACGTGACGTCTTCCATCTCGGACCCGACGGCTTCCAGGAGGTACAGCACCTTGGGGTGGTTCGGAACGATGCGGAGGATGAAGACCAGCTCGCCGCGGGCACGCACCCAATCTTTCGCGCGATACCGGTCCCAGAAGGTCGTATTCGTGAGGTGGTACTCCTCCGCGAGGCCGAGGTACCGCCGGGCGTCGGGGTCGGTGCCCGTCGAGTAGAAGTCGTAGTGGGTTTCGCGCTCCTCGATGATCGGAGCGTCCTGTTTCTGCGCGAGAGCGGAACGCGAAAACACGAGCCCGAACGCGGCCAGCGTGATCGCGATCGCGAGTCGTTCCATCCGCATCCTTCGATTCGGGGCGGGCGCCATTCCCATAAGTATATCGCAAATCACGCTAACCGCCGAATCGATACCAGGCGAGTCGAAGCGGGATCAAGTCGGCCTCGGTGTTCCAGAATCCGACGCGCCGAAGCGCGAACGGGTCGGAGCCGGCGTCGTTGACCCCCCAGAGCGTGGTGACGGCGCAACGAAATCCCTGATCGCGAAGGATCTGCTGGATCGATTCGTTGAAATCGGCGCGGGTCCCGTTCGGATAGGCGAACAGGTCGACGGGCCGTCCGATGCGGCTTTCGATGGAAGCCCTGGAAGCGCGGATCTCGTGCTCCGCCTCCTCGAGGGTGATTCCCGTCAGAATCGGATGCGAAACGGTGTGCGCCCCGAACGTGATTCCGTTCTCCGCCATCTCATGGACGAACTGCCAGGAGAGCATTCGCGCCGATCCGTTCGGGGGCGTCCCGCCGACCTGGAGTTCGATGCCGTCGATCACGGAGGCCCGTTCCTCGGGACGGAGCGATCGAAGTAGCGTAAGGACGTCTACCAGCGTGCGTCGCCTCACCTCCAGGGGGGACATCAAGTACGATCGGTTGAGGATCTTGAGCGTGCCGCCCGCCGACCGTTCGAACGCATCGAAGACCCGGTCGTGCCAAAGCGCGGCGCCCGTGTCGAGCGGGTTCGTGGCGAGGAAGATCGTCGCGGGGAGTTGGAGCGACCGGAGCACGGGGTACGCGCA
>DATEND010000362.1:0-5304 GCA_035275245.1 Candidatus Eiseniibacteriota bacterium | reverse complement strand
AGCCACAATCCGATCGAATACAACGGGCTCAAGCTCTCGGAGGGCGTCTCCTCGCTCCACGGATCCGACATCAAGGAGTTGGAGCGGCGCGCGCGGGCGGAGGCGCCGCGACGCGAGCGCGGGACCGTCGAGACGGTCTCGATCGACGAGAAGTATCTGAGCGATCTCAAGGGGCGCATCGTTCTGAAACGCCCGCTCAGGGTCGTCGTCGATCCGGGGAACGGCGCGGCGAGCATCCTCGGGCCGAAGCTGATCCGGCTCTTGGGCTGCGAGGTGGATGCCATCTTCGCGGAGCCCGACGGACGGTTCCCGAACCACCTGCCGGATCCGACGGTGCCGGAATTGATGAAGTCCCTCATGGCCCGGGTCCGCGAGACCGGCGCCGATCTCGGGATCGGATTCGACGGCGACGCCGACCGCGTCGGGGCCGTCGACGAGAAGGGCGGTCTCCTCTACGGCGACCAGCTCCTGGCGCTCTACGCCGGCGACGTGTTGTCGCGGCGTCCCGGGGAGCCGATCGTGTTCGAGGTGAAGTGCTCACAGGGGCTCGTGGAGTACGTCCGGGATCACGGCGGGAAGCCGGTCATGTGGAAGGCGGGGCACTCGCTGATCAAGGCCAAGATGCGCGAGACCAAGGCACCGCTCGGCGGCGAAATGTCGGGCCACATGTTCTTCGCGGACGAATTCCCCGGATACGACGACGCGCTCTACGGGGCGGGGCGGTTGCTCCGCATTCTCGCCGCCTCCTCGACGCCCTTGTCCGCGATGGTCGCGGCGCTGCCGCAGTCCAAGTACGTCTCGACGCCGGAGCTTCGGCTCGAGTGCCCCGACGACCGGAAGTTCGCGATCGTCGCGGCGGTGCTCCAGCACTTCCGCGCCACCCACGAGGTGCTGGACGTGGACGGGGTGCGGGTCCAATTCGGCGACGGGTGGGGGCTCATCCGTGCCTCCAATACGCAGCCCGTGCTCGTGGCTCGCTTCGAAGCGCGGAGCAACGAGAGGCTATCGGTAATCGCCCGCGAGGTATATGATGTGCTTTCCCAATACCCGGAGGTGACGATCCCCGCGCTCCCCGTCTGAAGCGCCGTCCCCCTGAGACTCGCCGGAAGAGGTGCCGTGTGCGTTTTGTCCTCGCGGCCGCCGTTCTGTTGCTCGGCCTCGCCACCCCCCGCGCCGCCCTCGCGCAAAACGAAATCCTGCTCAACGACGATCGCGTCGACCGAAATCAATGGAATCCGCACGCCGCCGTCGGCGCCACGGGGGCCATCGTCGTCGCCTGGATGGACGGACGAAACGGCGGCGGGAGCTTCGTCGACTACGACACCTACATCATGACGCTTCGCGATCCGCTCGGGCTCGGATCCACCGTGAACCGGCGGCTCAACGACGACGCGTCCGGTTCCGCGCAGAGCTTTCCGCACATCGCGTCGAGCCCCTTTGGCACCTTCTTCTGCGCGTGGGAAGACGGACGCGCCGGAAACCGGGACATCTACGGCGCGGCGCTCGACTCCCTCGGCGTGGCGATCACGCCGAACCTCCGCCTGAACGACGATGCCGGCGTGACGGACCAGACCTTGCCGCGGGTCGCGACGATCGGGTCGTCCGGGTACATCGTGGTCTGGTCGGACGCGCGGGAGTCGCAGAGCGAGGTCTTCGCTTCGTATCGCACCGTCACCGGCGGCCCTCTGTCTGGAAACCGGAAGATCTCCGTCGACCCGGTCGTGAACGGGTCCTATCAGGGAGAGCCCGCCATCGCCGTGGACGCTTCCGGGCGCACGCTCGTGGCGTGGCTCGACGGCCGGGAGGGCGGCTCGGTGTTCGGCGCCACCTTCGACGTGTACGCGCAATGGCTCGACCCGAACGGCGATCCGATCGGTGGAAACTTCAAGGTCAACAACACGACGGGCACGCAGCGATGCGCCTCCCCGGCCGTGATCGCCGACCCGACGCTCGGCTTCGTCGTCGCCTGGATCGACCAGCGCAACACGCCGGCGGATCCGAGCGACGTCTTCGCACAGCGCTTCGACGCCGCGGGCGCCCTCGTCGGGACGAACGTTCGCGTGAACGACGATCCGCCCGGGCGCGAGCAGCGTTCGGTGCGAGGCGCGTCCGGGCCGGGGACGGCGCTTCTCCTCTGGGAGGACTTGCGCGGGAATCTCGGCCTCGACTCGAACGTCCAGGCATCGCTCGTGCCGTACAGCGCCGGCCCGGCCGGCGCCAACTTCCGCGTCAATGCCGACACCGGCGGCCGTCAGGGAACGCCGTCGGCGCTCTGGGACGGGCGTGACGCCTACCTGGGTGTTTGGGAAGACGGGCGGCGCGGAACGTCGGACATCTTTTCGATCTCGTTTTTTCCGGACGGATCACGGCGCGGCTCCGATTCGCAATTGAACGACGACGCCGCCCCGTTCGACCAGCATCGCCCCAAGCTGGGACGAGGGCCGGGCGCCTACCTCGCCACGTGGATCGATCGGCGGAATTCCTCGGACGACCTCTATGGGCAATGGGTGACGTCGGCCGGCGCGCGTCTCGGGCCGAATCACGCGTTGTGGCATGACGACGACTTCGAGCGGCCGCTCTCGGCGCGCGGCTCGGTCGCTCCATCGGGCGCGGGACTCGTGGTCGCGCACATCGCGCGATTCTCCGACGCCGGGGACATTCGAGGATTCCTCTACGCGACCGAAGGCGAGGTGCCGGAGACCGCGTTCTGGGTCGGCGACGTACTTCCCAGCGCGCAGTCGTCTCCGGTCGTGGCGGCGCGCGCGGGGGGATTCGCGGTGGCGTGGCTCGACTCGCGCGAAGGCGGGCCCCGCGTTTACGGGCAGCGGCTCGACGAGGACGGGGCGCGGGTGGGAGGCAATCACGCGATTCTCGCCGTAGAGCCGGCCGAACCCGTCGCCGCTCTCGATCTGGATGCCGACCCGGCGGGCGGATGGTGGCTCTGCTACGCGGAGGGCGCCACGGCGGAGCAACGAATGTGGCTCGTTCACCTGAGCGACGGCCTCGTCGCCGACGGCGCGCCGTTCGCGGTGGCCCCGGAGGTTCCTGGGACGCGCGCCGATCCTTCCATCGCGGTCGGGCCCGACGGGCGGGTGGAAGTCGCCTGGTTGGGGCCGGGGCCGGGCGGATTGGGCCGCGTCTACTATCGAAGCTACACGTCATCGCTCGAGGCCCTGACCCCGCTCATCACGCTCGGCGAGTCGGCCGAACCCGGCCCGCAGGCGGGTCCGTCGATCGCGGTCGCCGGCGCCACTTCCGCCGTGACCTGGGAGGAGCGGTCGCAAGGGAACTGGAGCATCTGGATGCAACGTTTCCAGGGCGGCGCGATTCCCGTGGGCGGCGTCGTGCGGGTCGACGAGGACTTGACCGGCGCGGACCAACTGGATCCAGCCGTGGGCCTGGACCAGTCGGGACGCGTGCTCATCATCTGGTCGGATTTGCGGTCGACCTCGAGCGGAATGGACATCCTCGGGCGTGTCTTCCAATTCACGACGACGGCCGCCGAGAACCCGCCGCCCGAGCCGGAGCCCGACCCCGTTCCTGCTCCGCCCGCGCCGCAAGCATTCCGCGTCGGGCCGGCGCGCCCGAATCCGTTCTCGTCCGCCACGGCGTCGGCGATCGAAACGAACGCGCCGGGCCGCTTCGTCGCCCGTGTCGTCAACGTTCGCGGCGAAGTGGTGGCGACGCTCCACGACGGGCCGGCGCCCGCTGACCGATTCGCCCTTCGTTGGGACGGGATCGGGCGTGACGGTCGCGCCGTCGCGAGCGGAGTCTATTGGCTCCTGGTCGAATCGGGAGGGGAGCGCCATGCCACGCGCCTCGTGCACCTTCGATAGCCGCGTGCGTCTTGTCGCGTGCCTCGGCGCGGCGGTCGTGGCGGTTCTCCTTTCGGGAGCGACCCGCGCCGAATCGGCGAGCCTTGGAACCGCCGCGCGCGACGTGCGCCTCCTCTCGGTGTCGAGAGGCGGCGAGTCTCCGGCGGCCACGGTGGACGCGCTCGAGCGGGCAGGGTACCGCGTGCACGTCGCCCTTCCTCCGGACGCGTATTGGGTCTCGGCGGATCGCGGCGCGGGCCCGCTTCCGGCGGGCGTGTTCGAGCGAGACCCAGGGCCGGGCTCGCTCGCATCGCTCGCGGCGAACTCGCCCGTCGCGTCACCGGCCGATGTCGAAGCGAGCGACGAGGAACGGCCCGATCCGTTCGGCGGCAAGACCGACGTGCTCGAGCCGGTTCGGCGGGACTCCCGCGGGGCGGCGCTCGCCCCTTCGCGAAACCAGGTGGCCGGGCTCCCGTCGGGAATGTTCTACGGCACGCGATGGGAGGACACGAGCGAGTTCATGATCGGGCGCGTGGCGCTCTCGATCCTCTTCCCCGAGAGCGACGGCTCGACGGACCCGAACCGCTTCGACTGGACGCCGGCGCTCCGCGACTCCGTCGTCCGGTCCGCCGTTCGCGGGCTCCTCAAGTGGAGCGTCCTCGCCGCGTCGCGCAGCCTTTCGCTGACGTTTCTCCTCGAGGTTCGATCCAACTTGAGCACGCGATACGAGCCGATCGACCGTCCCATCGCGCAGGAGACCCTGTGGATGGAAGACGCGCTCGTGCCGCTGGTCGGGTATCGGGGCGACGTGGCGACGATGGCTTACGAGTTCGCGAACGGCGCGCGCGCGAGGCTGGGCGCTCACTGGGCCGGGATCCTCTTCGCCGTCCAGAACGACACGTCCTCGACGGGCGCTTTTCCGGACGGGTTCATCGCGCACGCCAGGCTCGGTGGCCCCTGGTTCGTCCTGCCCGTGAACAACCTGAACACGCAGAGCGCGACCCTCGACTATTACGTGGAGCACGAGGTGACGCACCTCTTCTGGGCGCTCGACGAGTACCCTGCGGTGAACGCGTGGTGGAGTTGCTACACGAGGACGGGGTACTTCGATCTCCCCAACACGAACTCCGACGTACCGACGCCGATCTGGTGCAAGTCCGTGGCGGAGGGGCGCCGCTGTCTCATGAAAGGGAACTACCCGGACAGCTTCTGCGTCTGGACGCAGGCCCAGATCGGGTGGGCCGACCGGGATTTCACGGGCACGCCCGACTTCTACGAAACGAGTCCGGTGGCGGCGCCCGATTCCGGGAGCTACCACGGGTCGGTCGGCGTGGGCATTATCGTTCGCGGCAAGGCGAACGAGTCGGCGCTCCAGAACCGGAATCCGTACCGATTCCTCCAGGGCGATTCGATCTCGGTCGCGACGATCGATTCGATCCAGTACCGACTCGACGGAGGGCCGTGGACTCGAACGCTCTGTCTCGACGGC
>DATEND010000361.1:0-2489 GCA_035275245.1 Candidatus Eiseniibacteriota bacterium | reverse complement strand
AATCCACCGCCCAGCCCGCCGCCGAAGCCGCCGCCGAAGCCGCCGAAGCCGCCCCAGGGATCGCGCGAGCGGGAGCGGCGCCGTCGTCCCGGCCATTCGCTAAATCCACGTCCGTGGCGCACCATTCGGTCGTGGATCACGGCGATCAGGACCAGCATCACGATGAGCACGATCAGGAAGACCGAGCCGATCGCGGTCACACCCTCGCCGCCGTCGGCCGGGGGTTCGACGCCGGCGGCGCCGGTGATCGCGACCCCGCGTTCGGCGGCGATCGCGTTCGCGATCGCGCGTGCGCCGCGGAGAAGCCCGGGACCGAAGCGATCCGCGGAGAGATCGGGGCCCATGACGCGCCGGATGATCGTCCCGACGCGCCCGTCGGGGAGCGGGCCTTCGAGGCCGTAGCCCACCTCGATCCGAACGCGCCGCTCCTCGCGCGCGAGGAGGATCAAGACGCCGTCGTTCTCGCCCTTGCGTCCGACGCCCCACGCCGCGAAGAGCTCGGTGGCGGCCGGCTCGATCTCCTCGCCCCCGAGATTCGGGAACGTAGCGACGGCCAGCTCGGCGCCGGTCTTCTCGCGGACCTCGCGCGCCAAGGACTCGATGGAGTCGGCGGAGGCCGCGTCCACGACGCCGGCAAAGTCGCTCAGGCGTCCGGTCGGCTTGGGCCACTCGCGGCCGGTCGCGGGCGCGGCGAGGAGCGCCAGCCCCGTTGCACAGAGCCCCGCGGCCAAGAGCCCCGCGACCCATGGCGCCGCGCCCGCCTTAGGTCGAGCGATAGTTCGTGAACTGGAGGTCAAGGCCGAAGTCGTGGCCGCGAAGGGCCTGAATCACCTGTTGGAGATCGTCGCGATTCTTTCCCGCGACGCGGACCTGGTCCTCCTGGATCGAGGCCTGCACGCGCACGCCCATTCCCTTGATGTGCTTGACGATCTCCTTCGCCTTCTCGGACGGGATCCCCTTTCGGATCGTGACCGTTTGGCGAACCGTTCCCTTGGCGGAGGGCTCGATCTTTCCGTACTCCAGCGCCTTCAACGACACCTTCCGCTTCACGAGCTTCCCCTGAAGAATGTCGATGACCGCCTTCAGGCGCAACTCGTCGTCCGAGTGGAGCGAAAGGGTCTCCTTCTCGAGCGTGATCTCGCTCACGCTCCCTTTGAAATCGAAGCGCTGCCGGATTTCTTTCATCGCCTGCTGCACGGCGTTCGACACTTCCATCAGGTCGACGTCCGAGACGATGTCGAATGAATTCTCCGCCGCCATCCGACTCCCTCCGCGCGCCGGCTTACGCCGGCGAAAGGAAAGGGGAAGCGAAGCGCGCTAGCGCCTGCTTCCCCTCCACACGTTGCACGCTACTATATGCGAGCTGCCCGTACCCCCGAATGAAGCCCAGTAGCGGTGGCCCAGCCTCGGGCCGATTGGCCCGGGATTAGTGGGCGGTACCCATCGTATCCATAGCCGCCATCGAGTCCGTCATGGCCGGTGGGGTCTGCTCCATGCCCTGGTCCATGCCACCCTCGGTCGCCGGTTCCTCCTTCTTGTTACATCCCAACGCGAACACGAGCGCGAGTGCGAACACGAACACGAGCGTAACGGTCAGAAGCTTCTTCATTCTTGTCTCTCACCTCCCTTCCGCATTATCGCGGTTTCTCGTACCGCTGATTCAAAATCAAACGTGGTCGCCACATAAAGCAAAACACCACTAGTTGCAGCGGTGCCGGGCAAGAATTGCTATTCGTCCTTTGTTTTCTCGTCCATGTCCCTCCGCCACCGGGGGGTTATGCCCTGAGGCGAGAACGGGCGCACACTACGGACTGCGGATAGACCTGTCAAGAAGGAACTTGGCTCAAAGGGCCCGGAGCGCCCGCTCCAAATCGGCCTGCAAGTCCTCGAGGTCCTCGATTCCAACGGAAATTCTTACGAGGCCGTCAGTTAAGCCCGCCTTGAGGCGCTCCGCCTGAGGCACGGACGCGTGGGTCATGGAGGCCGGGTGGCTGATCAGGCTTTCGACCCCGCCCAAGCTCTCGGCGAGAGAGAAAAGACGCGTCGCCTTGAGCACGCGGGCGCCCGCTTCGACGCTTCCCGTCTCGAACGCGATCATGCCGCCGAACCCGCACGACTGCCGCGAGTGGAGCTCGCGCCCCGGATGATTCGCCAGGCCGGGGTAGTAGACCTTCGATAGCTTCGGGTGCTTCTCGAGCCACGCCGCGATGGCCCGGGCGTTCGACTCGTGCCGGTCCATCCGGACCGCGAGCGTCTTGAGCCCGCGGAGCACCAGGAAGCAGTCCATCGGACCGGGGACGGCGCCCACCGCGTTCTGCAAGAATGCGAGGCGCTCGCTGGCCTTGTCGTCGTTCGAGACGACCGCGCCGCCGACCATGTCGCTGTGCCCGTTCATGTACTTCGTCGTCGAGTAGATGACCAGGTGGGCGCCCAATTCGATCGGACGCTGGAAGTAGGACGTCATGAACGTGTTGTCGACCGCGAGGAGG
>DATEND010000360.1:0-2339 GCA_035275245.1 Candidatus Eiseniibacteriota bacterium | reverse complement strand
CGAGTAGCCTCGCGACGCCCCCTCCGTAAGCTCCCGCCCCGCGATCCGGCAAACGAGGCGCGCGCGGTGCGGCCTCTCGCTCGTCCAACCCAGCCGGCGGTCGCGCAGGCGCGTCGATCGCAAGCGCTCCGCCCGCTCCTCCGCCGTCGACTGCTCCGTGCCCACGTAGTCCAGAAGGGGCACGAGCGACCCATCCACGATGGTCGACAATTCTCGAAGGCGCCGATGCAGCTCCCGCGTCAGCGCTTCCCGCCGGCGGTCCAGGTCCAGCCCCGCCCGCGCGAGAATTGCTTCCCAGACCCCGAACTCGTCCTCGTCCGTCGGCCCGCGACCACTCTCGATCAGAAGGCGGTTCCGTTGCTTCAAGGCCGCGGCGTAGTCGCGCAGCGACCCGACCGTGGCCGGCTCGAGCTGGCAAAGCGCCATGTCTAGGAAGCGGCGGCGTGTCGCGGGCCCGCCGCCGAACACCGAGACGTCCTCGACCGAAAAGTGGACCGTCGGAAACCGTCCCAAGAGATCGGTCAAGCGCGGCAGCGGCTCGCCATCCACGACGACATCACGCGTGCCGCCCATGGAACCGCGCGCGCAGATCTCCCGCGTGACTCCGCCCCGTCCGGACACGACGCCGCGCACTTCGAACGCGCCCGCGCCCTTCCGGACGATCTCCCGATCGCGGGAACCGCGAAAGGAGCGCCCGAGCGACAGAAGCACGGCCGCTTCGATCCAGTTGGTCTTCCCCGATCCATTTTCGCCGAGGAGGAGCGTGTTCCGGCCGTCGAGCGCCGTCTTGGCCTCGAGGTGATTTCTAAAATTTCGCAGCTCCAGCGACAGGAGTCGCACGCGCGCGATCAGCCCGCGAGTCGGAGCGGCATGACGAGACAGAGAAGGCCTTCCAGCGGCGGGGTCGCCTTCGCGTCCGCCGGGGCCGTCGGGACGATCAATCCCGCCGTGACGGGCGTGTTGAGCTGGACCGTGACCTCTTCCGAGTCGATCGTTCGAAGGATGTCGAGCAGGTAGCCTGCGTTGTATCCGATGTCGAGGTCCTCGGCGTCGTACCGCACGTCCAGCTCCTCCGTCGCTTCGCCCTGGTCCGGCGTCTGCACCACCAGCCGGAGCTTGTCGCGGGCGATCGAGAACTTCACCTGCCGGGTGAGGCTGTCCGAGAAGACCGAGACCCGGTCGAGCGCCGCGGCAAGGTCGTCGCGGTTCACGTGGAGGAGCTTCGTGTTGTTCTTGGGAAGGACCTGTTCGTAGTTCGGGAACGGTCCTTCGATGAGTTTGGTCGTGAGCGACGTCTTGCCGATCGTGAAGCGCGCGTGATTCCGCGAGAGCTCCACGTGAACCGGCTCGGCGCCCTCCACGATGAGCCGTTGGAGGTGATTCAGCGCCTTGAGCGGCACGATCACGTCTCCCTTCACGGCCCCCTTGATCGCTCCCGGATGCTTGAGCGTGGCGCGCGCGAGGCGATGGCCGTCCGTCGCGACGAGACGAATCTCGCCCTCCACGATCTGGAACAGAGCGCCGTTCAAGGCCGGGCGCGTCTCGTCGGTGGAAACCGAGTAGATCGTTCGCTTGATCATCCGCTCGAATTGCTTCGCGTCGATCGTGAGCGTGGAATCGGGCGAGACCGTGGTGCGCGCCGGGAATTCCTCCGGGCGAATGCAGAGGAATTTGAAACGCCCCGTCTTGCTGCCGACGTTGAGCGTCAAATCCTTCGCCTCGAGTTTGAGTTCCTCGCGCGGTAGTTTTCGAACCAGCTCGAGAAGTTTCTTCGCAGGCACCGTGAGCGCCGCCTCTCCCTTCACGTCCGCGATGGCGCGCGTCGTGATGGAAAGATCGAGATCCGTCGCCGTAAGTTGCAGACCCTCGCTCGTCGCTTCGACGAGAATGTTGGAGAGAACCGGAAGGGTCGTGCGACTCGGAACGGCGCTCGAAATGAGGCTCAATGCCTGCGCGAGCTCGGACTGCGCGACGCTGAATTTCATGGCCACGTCCTGGGCAATCGTCATGTCCGTAAGTCCTTTTGGAGTAAAGGGGTTGCGGTCGCGTCGGGGTGGCTCGTTCAACTCACGGGATTATAGATTTTCAGGGGTCTTTTGGTCTATAGGAAAGCCCCCTTTTTTGTAGAGGAAAGGGAAGCTCTATCCCCAGACCCTGAAGGGCTATTAAAGAGCTAGGTACCTCAAATAGAAGTAGACGTTGTAGGGGCGGTGGAGACCGGGACGGGGGAGGTGGTGGAGCCGAATAAGTAAAGGCGCCGCAATCGGTTATGGTCTTTGGTGTGAGCCGGCGGGCCTGGGGACGCGCTGGGGATAAGCGAGACGTTGTCCCCAGGGACA
>DATEND010000359.1:0-3471 GCA_035275245.1 Candidatus Eiseniibacteriota bacterium | reverse complement strand
TGGAAGCTATCGGTTCGCCGCCTCACCGGTGCCCCACAATGTCGTCGGCCCGCAAACGATCACGAAACAGATCCAAGCAGATGACGCGTTGGCGTTCGACTTCTCTGGTCCCAAGTGGACGATGACGATTCGTCGTGCCTTGGACGGCACACCGATCACAGGCGGGGAGGCACAACTACGGGACGGAGAGGACGGCTATGCGGCTGACGAGACCGACGCGTTCGGCCGGTGCACGTTCCTGGTTCGGCCAGGTACCGGGTACGGCCTTTACGTCACTTGGGTCGAGGGAGGAAGCTACCGTTCCGCGTCCGTTCCGAATCTCTTCTCCGCGGCCGACACGACCTTCGACATCTCGGTGAACGCTTCGTCTTTTCCGTAGGTCCGACGTCGGCGCTATGCCAGCCCCTCCGGCGGGGCCAGATGCGCGGGAAGCACGGCGGGCGGCTCCTCGATGACGCGGGCGTAGAACGCCTCGTACTGCGGAACGACCTTGCTCGCCTCGTATTCGCTCACGGCGAGGCGCCGTGACGCTTCGGACATGGCCGCGCGCTTCGGCTCGTCGCTCAGGATCTCGATGGCGCGGCGCGCCATGCCTTCCACGTCGCCAACCGCCTCGAGGTAGCCCGTCACGCCCGGGCGGATCAGCTCGGGCAGCCCCTCCGCGTTCGTCGCGATGACCGGCACGCCGGTCGACATCGCCTCGAGCGCGGCGAGCCCGAACGACTCGTTCTCGCTGGTCAGCAAGAAGAGGTCGGAAACGCCGAGCACGTCCTCCACCGCGTCCATCGAGCCGAGGAACTTCACGTAACGTTCCACGCCCAGCTCGACGGCCACCTCGCGGCTCCTCGTCCGCTCGCTCCCGTCTCCCACCATGAGGAGCACGCTCGGCACCTCGCGGCGTACCGCGGCGAACGTCCGCACGACGTCGACCACGCGCTTCGACGGCCTGAAATTCGAGATGTGGACCAGGATCCGCTCCCCCTTCTTCGCGAACCGTTCGCGCCGGAGCGCCTCGCGCCCGGGTGCGTACCGCGCGGTGTCGACGAAATTGGGAATCACCGCGATCGCCCGCTCCGGCGCGAAGACCTCGATCGTCTTCCGGCGAAGGAAAGCGGAGACCGCCGTGACGCCGTCGCTCTGGTCGATGCCGAAGCGCGTCAGCGACCGGAACGACTGATCCGAGCCGACGAGCGTGATGTCGGTCCCATGGAGCGTGGTAACGAGCCGCAATTTCTTCGACTTCGCGATCTGGCGCGCGAGATAGCCGCAGATCGCGTGCGGGATCGCGTAGTGCGCGTGGAGCACGTCGAGGCCGGCCTCGTCGGCGACCTCCGCCATCTTGGCGGCCAGCGCGAGCGTGTACGGCGGGTACTGGAACAACGGGTAGGTCGATACCTGGACCTCGTGGAAGAATACGCTGTCCTGGCAGGGCTTCAGCCGGAACGGGACTTGGTAGGCGATGAAGTGGACTTCGTGGCCGCGGCGGGCGAGCTCCATGCCGAGCTCGGTCGCGACGACGCCGGAGCCGCCGTGCGTCGGATAGCAGGTGATGCCGATTTTCATCCCGAATCTCCCCCGAGCGAGACTAAGACGTGCGAACCCGGCGCGCCCAACGAGCCGCGCAGCCGCTCCGTGAGCCCCGGCCCGTAGCGGGCCGCGTAGCCGAGGAGCGACAGGCTTCGCTCTTGGAGTCCGCCGTGCGGGAAGAGATGCCCCCGCGCCCGGCGAATCTGCAGCACCGACTCCTCCTGGCGCCGCTTCCAGACCTGCATCAACTTCTTCTCGAGCACTTCCGACTCGTGCTGCGTCTTGTTGGCCGACGTCTCGACGGCCGACTGAAGCGACGGGTCGAACCCCAACACGGCCTTCTCGATCCGTCCGAAGGCATCGCGGATCACGCCGCGCTCCCGCTCGAAGAGCGCCGGGAAATCCTCCGGCAGGAGCGCCCGGAGCGCTTTCCCGATCACGGCTTCCACGTCACCCGACAGATCCGGCCACTCGAGGTGGAAGCGGCCCAATGCCTTCGCCACTTTCGGCTCCAAGAGCGTCGCGCCCGCCCTCGGCACGACCGCCGGCGGCTCCGCGTCGAAGAGCGGATAGAGCGCGTGCACTTGCGCCCAGTACGCCACCTCGGCCGGCCCGCCGACGTACGCGGCCGTCGGGAAGAGATAGTCCTGCATCAATGGCCGAAGCAGCACGCCCGGGCTCACGTCCGCCGGGTGATTCCGAATCAGCGCCAGGAGCTTCGACTCGGTCAGCTCCTGGCTCGACGTCGCGAGGCGGAACCCGGCCCCGTGAACCCGCACGGCCTCGCGCTCCCGGCCGTGGTAGAAGAGGTTCAGCTCGTTCCCCGCGCGCGCGATCTGCGCGTGGTATCCGCGGGCCGCGAGCGCTTCGCCCCGCTCCTTCGCGGCCTCCGAGGACTTGCCCCGGAGCGCGATCTCGCGCTCGAAGACCGGCATCGCGATTTCCTTCGCCTCCTCGTCGGAGGCGTCGAACACGAGCGCTCCCTCGGTCGCGGCGATCCGCCCGAGGAAGCGCGCGAACGCCTCGGACCAGCCTCGCCCCGGCGCGTACGCCCGTCGAAGCCGCGCCAGAAGCTCGTCCCGATACTCCGAGACCGGGAGGAACGACTCGGCGCCGCGCACCGCCGCCTCGACCGCTGGGCCGAACGTGATGCGCGACACCGAAACGCCGCGCGGCGCCAGATCGGTCGGATACTCGACCGCGGTCGGTTCCGCCGTCCCGTTGTTCAGATAAGCCCGGCGCACCTCCTCGAAATCGTGATCGTCGGAGGCAATCCAGAAAATCGGGACGGCCGGAACGCCGGAGACTCGTTCCAGCTCACGGGCAAACCCGATCGCCGTGAGCGCCTTGTAGAGCGTGTAGAGAGGACCACCGAAGAGCCCCGGCTGCTGGCCCGCCACGACCGCTATCGAGTTGGGACGCTCGAATTTGGCCAGGGATTCGCGGGAGAGGTCGAGAAATTCGAACCGTTCGGCTTGCTTCCGGAGGACCGCCGCCACCTTGGCGCGGCGCGGCGCCGGAAAGTCACGGGCGGACGCCTTGGCCGCGACCGCGGCCAAGTTCCGAAAGTCGGACGGATAGAACTCCCGCACCCGCGCTGGGTCGTCCAGGAAATCCCGGTAGAGCGCGGTCGGGGTGAGGAGCTTTTGGAGGTCGTCGTTCGTGGGCCGTCTCCGGGCTAAGGCGGCGGCGCGGCTACGCGCGCTCGAACGCGTGCTCGCCCACGAATGGATTGGTTTTCATCTCGTATCCGATCGTGGTGAGTGGCCCGTGACCGGGATAGACCGCGGTCTCGGGCGGGTAGACGAACAGTCGCTCCCGCACGGTTTTTACGAGGGTGGGCCAGTCGCCGCCCGGGAGGTCGGCGCGGCCGACCGATCCGCGAAAGAGCACGTCGCCGGCGATGAGCCCTTCGTCCGTCGCGAACGTCATGCTTCCGGGCGA
>DATEND010000358.1:0-4578 GCA_035275245.1 Candidatus Eiseniibacteriota bacterium | reverse complement strand
CTTCGAAGCGGCACGCCCGGGTGGCGAGCCATCGCGGTCTCCGGCCTCCTCGCCGGGTGGTCGTTCTCGACCCGCTACAACGGGCTCTTTCTCCTGCCCGGCGCGCTCGTGCTCTTCCTGTTGCTCCGGGTGCCCGCGGGTCCGATGCGAGACCAATGGCGCCGCTCGGGGCTCTGGGTCTTGGGATTCATCGTCGGCGCCTTGCCGTGGCTCTGGATCAACGCGGCGCACACGGGGAACCCGCTGACGAACTCGAACTACGTGAACGTGGGCTATGCGGTGTACGGGGAGGGGAACTGGGAGAAGTTCTTCTACGGCGGCGACCGGAAGGTGAATTCGTTCCTCGACGTCGTCCTACTGGATCCGGGCCGCTTTGCCGGTGCGATGGTGAAGAATTTCGCCGAGCATCTGCAGCGCGACCTCTTCGAGCTCCTGTCGCCGCCGTGGGGCATCCTCGCCATCCTCGGCGCTCTCCTCATGATCACCGGAGATCGGCCAAGCCGGCGCGTCGTCGGATATCTCATCTTCGGCGCGCTTGGATTCCTCTCGCTGGTGCCGGTCTTCTATGGGACGCGCTTCTCGCTACCGCTCCTGCCGTTCTATGCGGCGCTCGCAACGTGGCCGCTCACGTCGCCCCGGTTGGCGTCGCTTCTCGGCGGCTTGGAACGGGCCTTCCCGGCGCGCGCGTTCGTCTATCTGATCTTGGCGCTGGTCGTCGCGTTCTCGTCGTATGCGTGGACCGAGGACGACGAGAACTCAGAGGCGCTACGCAAGGGCCCCTACGAGCTGAACGCGGCGGTGCAGTTTCTGAAGGAGATGGGGGGCCCGGGAGACGCGCTTATCGCTCGAAAGCCACACGCCGCATTCATGTCGAATCTACGGTTCGTGTCGATACCGGGTATCCCCAGCCTGGACTCCCTCCGCGTCGTGGCGGGACAAGAGCGTGCGCGATACCTTCTCGTGTCAGGCGCCGAGGTCAACTCCCGTCCGGCGATCGAACCCCTCGCGCAGCAGAACGCGAACGTGCCAGGTTATCGGCGTGTTTTCGAGAGTTCGGGTGCCCTGGTGTACGAGATCGCGCCGCTCGCACCGTAGCGGTGGGGCTATACTGAAAGGTACGTACAACTCACAGACAAGCCACCCGCCCAGAGACTGGAGGGTTTCATGAACGGCATGACGATCGTAGGGGCTCTGCTCGTCGTTCTGGGAATCATTGGATTGGCCGTAGGAGACGTGTCCTACAAGGACAAGGACACGACGGAGATCGGCCCGATCGATGTTACGACCACGGAGACAGAACACGTTCGCATTCCGAAGGCGCTCTCCATCGCCGTCCTGGTCGTTGGCGGACTCCTCGTCGTGGCGGGGACGCGCAAGCGAGGGGCGTAGACCCCTCGCGACGTAAGCCGCGGCAGAGGTTTGCCCCCGGCGCGTCGAGCGCCGGGGGTCTTTGTTTGCGCTGCCTGCCCTTTCCGCTTGGGGCTAGTTGACGGCCACCCTACAATCACGTGATCACTTCGCCGGGAGTGCGGAGGTACCGCCTTGCACGTCAAACCCGCGCTACTCTTCGCCGCTTTTCTCGCAGCCGCCTCCTGCGGCAAGAACAACTCGACTCCTCCAACCAAGCCAAACCCGCCCGCCATTGGGACTGAGCTTGTCTTCACGAGTAACCGAGGCACGGATGGCCTTGAGGACCTCTACATTTCCAACGCGGACGGTACCGGCTTCCACCGGTTGACGAGTGACACCCTCTACGACGGGGAATCGCGATGGTCACCCGATGGAACCAAGATCGCCTTCGTTCACCATAACGGCGACTCCCTCAATGTGTTCGTCATGAACGCCGACGGAACGAATCGCACTCGGCTGACCAATCGATATGAGGTGCGTGGACCCTGTTGGTCGCCGGACGGTTCGCAGATCGCCTACCAGAGTGGGCACAGCTATGGGCAGGGTAACCCGAACCAGCTTTGGGTCATGAATGCCGATGGCACAGCGCCGCATGTCGTAATCGATTACGACAGCTTGAATGGCGCGAACCAGATCTCGTGGACGCCAAGGAACACATTCCTCGGTGTCGACGGATTCAACCTCCTCGAGTTCGACGCGGACGGGAAGAATCGACGGCAGATCATGCCGCTCCGGCTCTATAGCTTCGAGGTGTACCCTAGGATGTCACCGGACGGTACCAAGATTGCGTTCGGGTGGACGGGTCCCTATGGCCCCGGTGGGTACCCGCCAAATATCTATGTAGTGAACGCCGATGGTACTAATTTGAAGCAGCTCACCGATGAGTTGAACCGCGCGATCTATCCCGCGTGGTCACCGGACGGCTCGAAGATCGCCTACACAAAGGGTAGTGGAACGATCTGGATCATGAACGCGGACGGATCCGATCAACACGAGGTCCCACTTCCCAACTACTTTTGGGCCTGGCCCTTCGACCTGATGGGAGATTGGAAGTAACTCTCCGCGGCCGTGTGTGACAATTCAGGCGAACCCACTGCAGACGAGCCTGTAGCATCGCCATCCTGAACCTGCTAACCTCCTACGCTTCAACATACGGGCGATTAGCTCAGTTGGTTAGAGTGCCTGCTTGACATGCAGGAGGTCAGAGGTTCAAGTCCTCTATCGCCCACCATTTTCCAGACCCCTTGGCTCGCTGACCCCCGGAACCCATGGCCATGCTGTCTCTCGAATTGAACGGCCGCAAACTCGAAGCCGAAGAGGGCACCACCCTCGACGGTGTCTTCATGGCCCAGTTCAAGGAAGGGTTCAAGCAGGGGATTGCCGCCAAGTTGAACGGCCGTGTGATCGACTTCCACACCCCGCTCCATGAATCGGGGAAGCTCGAGCTGATCCCGCTCGACACCCCCGAGGGACTCGCGGTCCTGCGCCATTCGACCGCCCACCTCATGGCCTCCGCCGTCGTGAAGCTCTTCCCGGAGGCGAAGCTCGCGATCGGCCCCGCCATCGAGGAGGGGTATTACTACGACTTCCAGGTGGATCGGCCGTTCACTCCCGAGGATCTGGCGCAGATCGAGACCCTGATGCACCAGATCGCCGACGAGGACCACCGGTTCGTGCGAGGCGAGCTGCCGCGCGACAAAGCGCTCGAAGAATTCAAGAAGCACGGGGACACCTTCAAAGCCGAGCTGGTCGAGGGCATTCACGACCCGACCGTCAGCACCTACACCCACGCCTTCTTCACCGATCTCTGCCGGGGGCCGCACGTGCCTCGGACCAAACTGCTACGGCACTTCCGCCTGCTCTCGGTGGCCGGCGCCTACTGGCGCGGCGACTCGAACCGGCCGATGCTCCAGCGGATCTACGGCACCGCGTTCCCGTCGAAGGACCGCCTCGAAGAACATCTAAAGCAGATCGAGGAGGCGAAGCTTCGCGACCACCGGAAGGTCGGACACGCGCTCGATCTCTTCAGCATTCAGGAAGACGTGGGCGGCGGCCTTATCTTCTGGCATCCGAACGGTGCCGCGATGCGGCGCGAGATCGAGGACTTCTGGAAGACGGAGCACGTTCGCCGCGGGTACAGCCTCGTCGTCTCGCCGCACATCGCTTCCATCGACCTCTGGCACAAGTCCGGGCACACCGGGCACTACCGCGAGAACATGTACTTCCTGGAAGTCGACGAGAAGGAATACGTGCTCAAGCCCATGAATTGCCCGTTCCACATCATGATCTACAAGCGGAAGAAGCACTCGTACCGCGAGCTGCCGATCCGGATCGCGGAGCTGGGCACCGTCTACCGCCTGGAGAAGTCGGGCGTGCTCCACGGGCTCGCGCGCGTCCGGGGCTTCACCCAGGACGACGCGCACATCTTCTGCACGCCCGAGCAGGTCGAGCAGGAGATCGAGGGCGTGCTCGAGCTTGCGCAGTTCATGCTCAAGACCTTCGGCTTCGAGAAGTACACGGTCGACCTCTCCGTTCGCGACCCGGCGCGGAAGCAGGACTACATGGGTTCGGACGAGGAATGGGCCGTCGCGGAGAACGCGCTCGAGAACGTCCTGAAGCGGTCCGGAGTTCCGTATCGACGCGCCGAAGGCGAGGCCGTGTTCTACGGACCGAAGATCGACATCAAGCTGACCGACGCGATCGGCCGATTCTGGCAGTGCTCCACGATCCAGTTCGACTTCAACCTGCCGCGGCGATTCGAAGTCACCTACGTCGGTTCCGACGGCCAGGAGCATCAGGCGTACATGGTGCACCGGGCGCTCCTGGGCTCGCTCGAGCGGTTCTTCGCGACCCTGATCGAGCATTACGGGGGCGACTTCCCGGTCTGGCTCGCGCCGGTCCAGGTCCAGATCATCACCATCGCCGAGGCGCAGGTGCCCTACGCGGAGGAGATCCGAACCCTGCTCCGGGACCGGGGCGTCCGGGCGGATGCGGACCTTCGCGAGGAGAAGATGGGCGCCAAGATCCGCGACGCCGAGATCGCCAAGATCCCGTACATGCTCGTCCTGGGCCGGAAGGAGGTCGAGGACCGGGCGGTGTCGGTCCGGAGCCGGAAGAAGGGGAACGAGGGGTCGCTGCCGCTCGATACCTTTGTCGAGAATCTGGTTG
>DATEND010000357.1:0-9201 GCA_035275245.1 Candidatus Eiseniibacteriota bacterium | reverse complement strand
CCATGTTCACCCCGCTTCGGCTCCGTGAATTGGTGCTCCACAATCGCGTGGCGGTATCGCCGATGTGCCAGTACTCGGCGGTCGATGGTTTTCCCGACGACTGGCACCTGGTGCACCTGGGATCGCGCGCGATGGGCGGCGCCGGCCTCGTCTTCGCCGAAATGACGGACGTGAGCGCCGAGGCGCGGATTTCACCCGGATGCACCGGCATCTATAAGCCCGAGCACGCCGCTGCCTGGAAGCGGATCGTCGACTTCGTTCATCGCGAGACGCCCGCCAAGATCGGCATTCAGCTGGGGCATGCCGGCCGGAAGGCTTCGACGCGCCTCTCGTGGGAAGGAGACGCGGAGCCGCTTCCGGAGGGGAACTGGCCGATTCTCGCGCCGTCGCCGATTCCTTACTTCCCGCATAGCCAGGTCCCGCGCGAGATGACCCGCGCCGACATGGACGAAGCGATCGCGAACTTCGTCCGGGCAGCAGGCTACGCCGTCGAGGCGGGGTTCGACCTGCTCGAGATCCACATGGCGCATGGCTATCTGCTCGCGTCCTTCATCTCGCCCCTTACGAATCGACGCGACGACCGCTATGGGGGCACGCTCGAGAACCGGATGCGATTCCCGCTCGAGGTCTTCGATGCCGTGCGCGCCGCGTGGCCCAAGGAGCGACCCATGTCGGTCCGGATCTCCGCCGTGGATTGGGCGCCGGGCGGGAACGGGCCGGCGGACGCCGTGGAAGTCGCCCGAATGCTCAAGGCCCACGGCTGCGATGTCGTCGACGTGTCGGCCGGCCAGACCGTGCCCGACCAGAAGCCGGTCTACGGGCGGCTCTTCCAGACGCCCTTCGCCGATCGGATCCGCCACGAGGTGGGGATCGCGACCATGGCCGTCGGGAACATTTCCTCGTACGCCGACGTGAACACCATTCTCGCGGCGGGGCGCGCGGACCTCTGCCTCCTGGCTCGCGCGCACCTCTGGGATCCGTACTGGACGCGCCACGCCGCCTACGAGCTCGGCTGGCCCGTTGCCTGGCCGGATCCCTACGAGTCGCTCAACCGCTACCGACCCCGATTCACGTGAGGCGCCCATGGCCGTGACCTACTCGTCGTATCTGAAGCTGGACGAGCTCCTCAAGCTGCAACAGCCGCTATCGGACGGGCCCGAGCACGACGAGACGCTCTTCATCGTGATCCATCAGGTCTACGAGCTCTGGTTCAAGCAACTCCTGCACGAGATCGATTACCTCATGGCGTTGCTCGAACGAAAGGACGCGCCCCGCTCGCTCCACACCCTGAAGCGGATTTTGACCATCCTGAAGGTCGTCGTGGCGCAGATCGACGTCCTCGAGACCATGACGCCGCTCGAGTTCCTTTCCTTTCGGGCACGCCTCGAGTCGGGAAGCGGGTTCCAGTCGTTCCAGTTTCGCGAGATGGAGTTCGTGCTGGGGCACAAGACGCCCGCGTCGCTCGCCCGCTATCCGGAGGGAAGCGACGCCCGAACCCGCCTCGAACGCCGCTTGAGCGCGCCCACTCTGTGGGATGCATTCCTTCGCTATCTCGCGAGCGCCGGTTATTCCGTTCCGCCCGACCAGCTCCGGCGCGACGTGACGCGGCCCATCGAGCCGTCGGCGCCGCTTCGCGCGGTTCTGGTGGAGGTGTACCGGAAGGACGCGGCCACCTCTTCGATTTGCGAGCGCTTGCTCGACTTGGACGAAGGAATCCAAGAGTGGCGTTACCGCCACGTGAAGATGGTGCAGCGGACGATCGGCACGAAGCACGGCACCGGCGGCTCGGAGGGAGCGGCCTATCTCATGAAGACCCTCAACCAGCCGATGTTCCCGGACCTCTGGGCCATCCGAACCGAGCTGTGACGCGCCTCTCGCCCGGCGACTTCGCCAAGTCCCCGAATCCGCTTGCGCGGCAGTATGCGCGATTCCGCGTGACCGAGCGAGTTCTCCTGACGGGGCATTCCCACCAGGCATGGCCCGACGTCGCCTTCGAAGGGCAGGCGGAGGCATGGAACGACGCGGCGACGCACGTGGACCAGAAGTGGGAACGAGCCATGAAAATGGCCGATCGCGTGCGGCGCGGATATGCACGGTTGATGGGCGCGCGGCCGGAGGAGGTCGCGCTAGGACAGAACACGCACGAGCTCGTCGTCCGGTTTCTCTCCGCGCTCCCCCTGGCGGAGCGGCCGCGGTTGGTCACCACCGACGGGGAATTCCACAGCCTCCGCCGCCAGATGGATCGCCTCGCCGAGGAGAGGATCTTGGAGGTCGTGAAGATTCCCGCGCTCCCCGTCGACACGCTCGCCGAACGGCTCGCGGCCGAGGTGAACGGCCGAACGGCGGCCGCCCTCGTCTCGTCGGTGCTCTACGGAAGCGCTCAGATCGTGCCCGGCTTGAGGGCGGCGGCCGCTGCCTGCCGTCGCGTCGGCGCGGAACTCGTGGTCGACGCGTATCACCACCTGAACGTGGTTCCGTTCTCGCTGGAACGCGAAGGGCTGGCCGACGCCTTCGTCGTCGGAGGCGGGTACAAGTACTGCCAGCTCGGCGAGGGGAATGCGTTCCTTCGCGTGCCGCCCCACGGCGCCGAGCTAAGGCCCCGACTGACCGGGTGGTTCTGCGAATTCGCGCGGCTCACAAAACGAAACGAGGGAGAGGTGGCGTACGCCGACGGGCCGCTTCGCTGGGCCGGAGCGACGTACGAACCGGCGAGCCACTACCGCGCGGCCAAGGTATTCGAGTTCTTCGTGGCGCAGGGGCTCACGCCGGAGCTGCTCCGCGCCGTGAGCCAGCATCAGGTCGGTCGCCTGGTCCAAGGTTTCGACGCGCTCCGCCTCGATCCGGCGCGCGCCTCACGCGACCGGGACGTGCCACTCGATCGAATCGGGGGGTTCCTTGCCCTCCGGTCGCCGGAGTCGGCCGCGATCGCGGCGGGCTTGCGCGAGCGGGGCGTCTGGACCGATTATCGAGGCGACATCGTGCGACTCGGGCCGGCGCCCTACCTCTCCGACGCACAACTTGACACCGCCATCGAGGCGCTGGGCGCGGTCGTCCACAAGTCGAACTAGTCCAGGGAAGGAGAGGAGATTGCTCATGCGCACGCGCCGGCACGCGTTCGCAGTGTGGCTTGTCGCGGGGATACTCGCGCCGGCTTCGGCGACGGCGGGGCCGAACCCAACGTACCTGTACCTCACGCCGGTGGTCGGGGTCGCGACGTTCGACGATTTTCAAGTTTCCCGATACGCATCGATGAAGGACGCGCTCTTCGTGGGCGGCAGAGTCGGATGGCGCCTGAGCCCGGCGCTCTCCATCGAGGCGGCCGGCGGCACATCGTCGACGGAGGAGGACATCCCGAACGGCGCCGAGGTCAAGTACCTCCACATCGGGGGCGACTTTCGAATCCACCTCGCGGCATGGAAAATCGGCGGCCCATTCATCGGCGTCGGGGGATCCTACACCTCGCGAAGCAGCGATGCCGCCCCGGAGAATCTCGCGTACGGCGCGTTCGACGCGCTCGCGGGCTGGGAATCGTGGTGGGGCGGACGGATTGGCCTTCGGCTCGAGGCGCGGAACGTCCTCAACGTTCCCTCTGGAGACCTGGGTGGGGCAAAGGAGAACGAGGTTCTCTACTTGGGTGGGCTCACGCTCGCCTTCGGTGGCAAGACGGAGGAAGACTCAGACGCCGACGGCGTGAGCGACCAGAAGGACCAGTGCCCCGGGACGCCGGCCGGCGCGCAAGTGGACGTGCGCGGTTGTCCGGTCGACGACGATTCGGACGGCGTCCCGAACGGAATCGATGAGTGCGCGAACTCGCCGAGCGGATCGAAGGTGGACGCGAAGGGTTGCCCGACAGACGGCGACGGCGATGGCGTCTCCGACGGCCTCGACAAGTGCGAGGACACGCCGACCGGCGCGACCGTGGATGCGACCGGTTGCCCGAGCGACGCCGACGGCGACAAGATCTGGGACGGCATCGACCAGTGTCCGAACACGACCCTGGGCGCGCTCGTGGACGAGAAGGGTTGCCCGGCCGACTCGGACGGCGACGGCGTCTTCGATGGTCTCGACAAGTGTCCGGGCACGGCGGCCAATCTCAAGGTGGACAAGGACGGATGCCCGCTCGAAGTGACCGAGAAGGAAACCGAGCTCCTCGATACAGGAATGATTCGCCTCTCGAACGTGAACTTCGAGACGGGGAAGTCGGACCTCATGCCGGAGTCGAAGCCCGTGCTCGACACCGTGGGCCAGGTCTTGAGTCGCTGGCCGGATCTTCGGATCGAGGTCGGCGGCCACACGGATTCGCGCGGTTCGAACGAGCTGAACCAGAGCCTGAGCGATGCGCGCGCGAAGTCGGTGCTCGACTATCTGATCGCGACGTTCCCGGAGTTGAAGGAGGAGCAGTTCGTCGCGAAGGGCTACGGCGAATCGAAACCGCTCGTGCCCAACACGAATCAGCTCAACATGGCCAAGAATCGGCGCGTGGAGTTCGTCGTGCTGAACAAGGACGTTCTGAAGCGCGAGGTGGAGAAGCGCCGGATGATCGAGAAGTGAACTCACGGCGCGCGCATTGCCTCGTCACGAACGCAAGATAGCTCCCGGTAGGGGCCAGGGGCGCCGCCAGAAGTCAGGGCCGCGCCCGGGCGCCCTCGCGCGCACCGGCACGGCCCCCCTCCTGGCGGTGGTCCTCGCGATCCTGGCCGTCACGTTCGTCGTCTACCTGCCGTGCCTCGACAACGACTTCTCCGACTGGGACGACAACTTCTACGTCACGGAGAATCCGAACCTCGCGAACCCCGACTTCATACGAGACGTCACGAAGCCGGCGGTCGGCAACTGGCACCCGCTCACCATGTGGTCTTTGGCGTTGAACTACCGATATGGCGGGCTCGATCCGGCTCCCTACCATTGGCTCAACCTGCTCCTCCATCTGGCGAACACGGCGCTCGTCTTCCTGTTCGTGTGGCGGCTCTCGCAGAAGCGATTCTGGACCGCGGCCGTGACCAGCCTCTTCTTCGGCATTCATCCGATGCACGTCGAGTCCGTGGCGTGGGTCGCGGAACGGAAAGACGTGCTCTACGCGTTCTTCATGCTTCTGGGGCTGATCGCGTACGTCTCGCACGTGGAGCGCCCGAATCTTCTCAAGCTAGGAGCGGCGCTCGTCTCGTTCGTGCTCTCGGCGGCGTCGAAGCCGGCGGCCGTCGTCTTTCCGCTCGTGCTCGTGGCGATCGATCTCTTCCGCCAGCGCGCGCTCAAGCCGTCCGTCTGGCTCGAGAAGGTCCCGTTCTTCCTGGTCTCGGTCGGCGTCGGGCTCCTCACGCTGCAGGCGCAGCAGGGCGCCGGGGCCATTTCCACCGCGTGGAACCCGTTTCAGAAGCTCCTTTTCGGTGCCTACGGCTTGACGATGTACGTCGCGAAGCTGTTTCTGCCGATCGGGCTCTCGGCGATCTACCCCTATCCGAGCCCGGTTACGGGCCCTGGGGCAGAATTCTACGTCGTCTTCGGCGTGACGCTGATTCTCATCCCGATCGCCGTGCTCCTCGCGCGTCGTGAGCGGGCGGTGGCCTTCGGGCTCACGTTCTACCTGATCAACATCGCGCTCGTGCTCCAGTTCTTCTCGCTTGGCGGCGCCACCATGGCCGATCGGTACACCTACGTGTCGTATATCGGCCTCCTCTTCGCCCTGGCGTGGTGGCTGGATGAGCCGGCGGCTCGCCGAGCCTTCGGCGTTCCGATTCGGCCGGTCATCGCGACGGTGTTCGCGTTGCTCCTTCCGTTCTCGCTCGTTCAGACGTGGAAGCGCTGCGACGTGTGGCAAAACGCGGAGACGCTCTGGAACGACACGATCGCGAAGTACCCGCGCCAGATCGCCGACGCGTACATCAATCGCGGCTACTACTACTACAAGCACGCCGCTCGATACGAGGCGGCGCTCGCCGACTTCAATCAGGCGCTGACGCTCAACTCGAGTACCGCCCCGATCTGGATGAACCGCGGCCTCGCGTTTGCCGCGCTCGGCCAGGACGATTCGGCCCTCGTGAGCTTCGATCGCGCGATCGCGATCAAGCCGGAGTGGGGCGACGCGGTGAACAACCGGGGGGCCGTGAAGCTGCGCCGGAACGAGTTCGCCGCCGCCGCGGCCGACTTCTCCCGCGCCATCGAGCTCAACCCTCGCCAGCGGGACGCCTTCACGAATCGAGCGTCCGCGTTCGTTTCGATGGGGGAGTACGAGCGGTCCATCGCCGACAGCCGCCAGGCGATCGCGCTCGATCCCCGAAACGCGACGAACTACCTCCAGTCGGGCTCGATCGGGTTCTGCGCCCAGAAACTCGGCCGGCACGCGGAGGCCGTAGCCGCCTTCGACGAGGCGATCCGAAACGCGCCCGAAAACGAGACGCGACGGGGCGCCTACCACCTCTATCGGAGCGCCTCGCTCCTCGAGCTGGGCGACCGGCCCCGTGCCCTGGCCGACGCTCGGGAGGCCCGCCGGCTCGGGACGAACGTCCCCGACAGCTACCTCCGGTCCCTCGGGGGCAATTAGGGTGCTCGCAATGGGTTGGGAAGCCCGCCCCGGCCGGAGGGACCATGTCACAGCCTTCGCCCATTGTTTGCTCCTCTGTAGATCGAACGGTTGCCCGTCGCGAAGGAGGTGCCGTCATGTTCCTCGTCCCCACTGTCATTCGCATCCTTCTGCCCGTGGCCCTGCTGCTCCCGATCGCCGCGTTCGGCCAGGAATCGACCCGCGCGGAATCCGAGGAGGCGCTACCGAGTTATCTACGGGATCGCGGGGCGGGCGTTCGAACGTCCATCTTCGGGACCTACGTTCGGGCGGGGGAGTTCGTCGTGTATCCGTTCTTCGAGTACTACCGGGATCGAGACGCGGAGTACAGCCCGTCCGACTTCGGATACGCGCTCGATCAGGATTTTCGGGCCGACTTCGAGGCGTCCGAGTACTTGGTCTTCCTAAGCTATGGTCTCTCGAAGAACGTTTCGCTCGAGTTGGAGGCCGCCGGCATCACTGCGGAGCTCGAGAAGGCTTTGGACGACCCCACGCCTCGTCCCGATGAAGTAACCGAGTCCGGCCTCGGCGACGTGCAGACGCAGCTGAACTGGGTATGGCAGCACGAGACGAGCCGCCGGCCCGAGTTCTTCAGTTACGCCGAGGTCGTCTTCCCGTTCCAGCGGAACAAGGCGATCATCGGGACGCCCGACTGGGAGTTCAAGGTCGGCACCGGCGTCACGCGCGGGTTCTCGATCGGCACGGTCACATTGCGCGCGGCGGCCGAGTACGCGCGCGAGGAGGGCAAGGTCGGGATGGGGGAGGTCGCGGTCGAGTACTTGAGGCGGCTCTCTCCGACCTGGAGCGTCTTCGGGGCGGTCGAGGGCTCGGAGGACGAGTGGGAGCTGATCACCGAGGCCCAAGTCCGGGTCACCAATCGCGTGACCCTGAAGCTCAATTCGGGCTTCGGGCTGACGTCCAAGGCGACGGGGTGGGCCCCCGAGACCGGCGTCCTGTTCCGGTTCTAGGATGGTCGGGGGGAGGGCAATTCTGGTAAAATAGACCGCTTCTAGCCCATTTCCCGCCTCCCCCCGATCCCGTGGAGCCGTCCCGTGATCCATGGCAAGAGAGTCGTCGTCGTGCTGCCGGCCTACAATGCGGCGCGCACCCTCAAGCAGACCTATTCGGAACTGCCGCACGAGATCATCGACGAGGTGATCTTGGTCGATGACGCGAGCCAGGACGAGACCTCGACGCTCGCCCGCGAGCTTGGCATCACGACGATCGTGCATTCCAGGAATCTTGGATACGGCGGGAATCAGAAGACCTGCTACCGCACGGCGCTCCGGTGCGGCGCCGACGTGGTGATCATGGTTCACCCCGACTACCAGTACACGCCGGCACTCGTGACCGCCATGGCATCCATGGTGGCGCACGGAATCTACGACTGTGTTCTCGGCTCGCGCATGCTCGGGAAGAGCGCCCTGTCGGGCGGCATGCCGCGTTACAAGTACGTCGCGAACCGGATCCTCACCCTGGTCCAGAACGTGATGAGCGGGCGCAAGCTCTCCGAGTACCACACCGGCTATCGCGCCTTCAACCGCAAGATCTTGGAGACGCTCCCGCTCGATGAGAACTCGAACGACTTCGTGTTCGACAACGAGATGCTGGCCCAAATCATCGCGTTCGATTACACGATCGGCGAGGTGAGCTGCCCCACGCGCTACTTCGAGGACGCTTCGAGCATCTCCTTCCCGCGCGCCGTGAAATACGGCCTCGGGGTCCTCGACGTTTGCCTCAAGCTCTCGCTCCATCGCATGGGGCTCAAGCGCTACCGTCTGTTCGAGCGGGACGCCCGCCGCCTCGGCGACGAGCCGCGGCCCGAAGCGGCCCACGCCGAGCGCGTCTCTCCGGAGGCGTAGCTGGACACCATCACGCGGGTCACGCGCTGTCCGGGCGACGGCGCGGATCTCGCCCCCGCGTCCTACGCCACCACGCTCGAAGGCGTTGCCTACGGCATCCGCGAGTGCCCCCGTTGCCATCGGCGCGCGCTCGATCCCCGTCCCGCGCCGTCCGCGCTGGCCTACTGGTACGGCCCCGGCTACTTCGGCGCGAGCTCGCGGAAGTTCATCGGGCCGATCGAATCGTTCGTCGATTTCTTTCGCGACGGCCGGGCGCGCGAAGCGGCACGTCTACTCGGCCGTCTGCCGTCGGCGGGCCGCGCCCCGCGCGTCCTCGACGTCGGGTGCGGGAGCGGGCTCTTCCTCGCGGCCCTCGCCAAGCGCGGGTTCGAATGTCACGGCACCGAATTCTCCGACGAAACAGCCCGCCGCGCGCGGGCGATACGGGGGCTCTCGATCCACGCCGGACCCATCGACTCCGCCACCTACGCTCCCGGGTCGTTCGATCTGATCTCGGTGTGGCACGTGCTCGAGCACTTGGACCAGCCGGACGAGCTCCTGCGGCATTGCGCGCGTTGGCTTCGACCGGGCGGAGCGCTGATGCTCGCCGTCCCCAACATCGACTCGTGGCAGGGGCGTCTCTTCCGTGGCGCGTGGTTTCATTTGGACCCTCCCCGGCACTTCTTCCACTTCGGGCCGTCCTCGCTCGGCTCCGCGCTCTCGAACGCCGGATTCCAGGTCGAGACGATGCGGCACCTCTCCTGGGAGCAGAATCTCTACGGCGTGATCCAGAGCGCCCTCAAT
>DATEND010000356.1:0-3555 GCA_035275245.1 Candidatus Eiseniibacteriota bacterium | reverse complement strand
CGCCGGGGCCCAACGCTCCATGTCGGCCGTGCGATCGACGATCAGGCGATCCCACGTTGGGGTCAGGGCCTCGATCCCCTTTCGGTCTCCCAGCCACCGCACGTACGAGAAGTCGGCCGTCACGACGTCGAGGTGGCGCAGAAGGTCGTCGATCGACGGCATGCGTGGATAGTCGATCAACGCGAAGGCGATCCGGTGCGTTCGAAGCAGGTCGAGAAGGGGCTCGCCGATCCAGGCCCGATTTCGCACCTCGACCGCGTACGCGTGCCGCTTCGGGATCCGCTCTAGGAACGGCGCGAGCCGGTCGAGGAAGGGCGTTGCCGACCCGAACGCCTCGCGCGCGAAGTGCGGGAACTGGAAGAGAAGCGGTCCGAGCCGGTCCCCCATCTCGTCCATGGCTCCGACGAACTCCTTCATCTCCTCGTCGCATTCGAGCAGGACCTTTTCGTGCGTGATCGATTGCGGCACCTTGGCCGCGATTCGAAACCCCTCCGGCACCTTCTTGGCCCAACTTCGCGCTTGCGCCGGAGACGGGGCCCGGTAGAAGGTGGCGTCGATTTCGACGGTCTCGAAACGCCGCGCGTAGGCGCGCAGGAAGTCGGTGGGCTTCGTGCCGGGCGGATAGAACGGACCCACCCACGACTGATCGCTGAAGGACGACGTGCCGAGGTGGAGCCGCGGATGCAGGCGGGGCCACGAGTCGTCGTCGCTCCGAAAGAGATCCAAGGAGGCCATGGTACACCCTACCGCGCCGGCTCCGGGCGCTCAACCCCACGGCGCGACCTCGCCGGCGTACGGCCCGTCCTTCCTTTGGGGAACGGCCGTATCGGCGCACCAGGTCGAGGGCGGAAACGATCGGAACGACTGGTCCGATTGGGAGGCGCGGCCCGGCACCATCAAAGGCGGCGTGCGCTCCGGGTCGGCCTGTCTCCACTGGGAGCGGTACGAAGAGGACCTGGACCTCGTCCGGGGCCTCGGGCTCAACGCCTTCCGCTTCTCGATCGAGTGGAGCCGCGTCGAACCCGAGCCGGGCCGTTACGACGACGCGGCGCTGGCCCACTACCGTGCCGTGATCGAAGCGTGCCGCGCGCGCTCCATCACGCCCATGGTGACGCTCCACCATTTCACGATTCCGCGCTGGTTCGCCGCACTCGGCGGCTTCGAGAATCGAAACAACCTTCCCCACTTCGAACGATTCGCGCGACTGGCCGGCGCGCGCTACGGCGATCTGGTCGACTGGTGGGTCACGATCAACGAGCCGGAAGTGCTGGGCTTCTACGGGTACTCGTCCGGTGCTTGGCCCCCCGGCGTTTCCGACCGTTCGCGCGCGCTCCAGGTCATCGCCAACCTGCTCGAGGCGCACGCGCTCGCGGCCCGGGGTCTTCGCGAGACCGACCGCGTGGACGCCGACGGCGACGGACGCGCGGTGATGGTGGGCGCCTCGAAGCACTGGGTTCTCCTCGAGCCGAAACGCGCCTACTGGCCGCTCGACCGCATCGCGAGCGCGGCCCAGCACGCCGTGTTCAACGAAGCGGTCGTTCGGGCCCTCGCCGGAGGTCCGATCGAGCTCCGGATCCCGGGATCGAAGCCCGCGGTGCGGGAGCCCGGAATCATGAAGGGCTCCTCGGATTTCCTGGGCGTGCACTACTACACGCGCTGGATGGTGACGCTGTTCGGCGCGGATCCCCGAACCGCGAAGCGCGGGTCGCCCGTGAGCGACCTCGGTTGGGAAATTTTTCCGGAAGGCCTCGAGCGAGCGCTCTTGGAGTGCTCCGCGTACGGGCTCCCCATGGTCATCACGGAGAACGGGCTCGCGGACGCGGCGGACCGGTGGCGGCCCGACTTCGTTCGCGCGAGCCTCGCGGCGCTGGACCGCGCGCGATCGCGCGGCGCCGACGTCCAGGGGTACTTCCACTGGTCCCTGATGGACAACTTCGAGTGGGCGGATGGACACGAGGGCCGATTCGGGCTCTACGCGGTGGATTTCCAACATCCGGAGGGGCCCCGGATGAAACGGCCGAGCGCGGGTGTTTACGCGTCCGAGGTGGGGAGGCGCACCTAAATAGGGCGTTCGTGAGCCGCTCAGGTGTGCACCGAGGGTCACGGTGCGACCGCAGGCCGCAAGCCCGGGGACCCGGCCCAAAACTGGCCAACCGTAAGCGATTAAACTACAAAAGGTTAGTAAATTGGCCCGCCATGGCGAATGGCACGGCCCTTGCGACTTCCTCCCATCAGCAGTTCAGTTAACCCAAATGGATGGGAGGGTATCAGAATGAAACGCTATCTATTGATGGCCGCTGCGCTGGTCTCGGCCGTGATGATGTCGCCGGCCGCGCCCGCGAATGCTGAGACCCGAGTCGGGGTCAGCATCCAGGTTGGCGATCCGTATCGTGGACCGTCGATCTACTTCCAGTCGCGACCGCGTACGGTCCTCGTGCCGTCGACGAGGGTCTACTACGTCGAGGACTACGATGCCGACATCTATCGGTATGGAAGCTACTGGTACTTCATCGAGGAAGGCCGTTGGTACCGCGCGCGTAGCTACAACGGACCGTTCTATCACGTCCGTCGGGCGACGGTCCCTCGGTACATCCTGAACGTTCCGCCGCGTTATCGTCGGAACTGGACCGGTCCGCCGCGTCATGCGCAGGCGCATGGATATCGGCGCAACCGTGGCGAGTACCGGGACTATGATCGTCGGGATCGCGACCGCGACAATGATCGTCGGGGCCGAGACTACCGCGACAACGATCGTCGCGACCGGGACGGTCGCGGCCGGTAGCTTCACCCGGTCCCCGCGCTGGGGTGCCGATGCGCGAGGCCGTGATCAGGGTTCGATGAACGAGGGGGTTCCCGAGGGGGAGCCCCCTCGAACTATTTCCGCCGCGCGGCTCGCTTCCGCCCTGGCCGTTGCGCGCTCCCACCATCGTTCGAGACGCGGGCCGGCCCACAGCGCGAGGAACGTCAGGACGAATCCGGCGAGGATGTCGACCACCCAGTGGTGCCGCAGGTAGATCGTCCCGAACACGAGCCCGGCTCCGAACAGAACCTGGATCGGGAACATCCAGCGGAGATGCCGCCAGGAGAGGAGGATCGCGAGCAGCGCCACCGCGCAATGAAGCGACGGGAAGGCCCCCTTGGCCGTGAGCGGAATGGCCGCGGTCGCAATACGGGTGTAGTCGAGTGCCGCCGACTCGCCCCGGAGCGTCACCGAATAGGCCTCGGGAATGGCGAGGCGGGGCGCCGACGCGGGCCAGAGGACGTATCCGACGTATCCCATGTAGAGACACAGGAGCACGCTCACGAGCGTGACGCGAAAGGCCGCGCGGTCTCCCTTCAAGTAGAGGAAGAGCCCGAGCAAAGGCGGCAGCACGTAGAACGTCCAGTAGCTCAGGGTCAGGAAGTCGGTGAGGAGCGGGTGCGCGAATCGCTCCGCCCACACGGTCGGCTCGACGCCGAAGAGCAGCACGTCCCACCGGTAGAGCGCCATCGTGATGTCGGGAAATCCGTAGAAGCGGATCAGATCGTGCAGGTTCGCGTAGATGTTCGCGCAGA
>DATEND010000355.1:0-5447 GCA_035275245.1 Candidatus Eiseniibacteriota bacterium | reverse complement strand
ACCCATCGGATACGGCCACGTTTACCTTTCCCCACTGGCCGTTAATCTTCGGGAATCCCGGAATGGCAACTCCCGTGACCGCGTCCACAGGCACTCCTGCCCCTGTCGCGGGGCCAATGCGGGTAAAGGATCCGCCCAGATAGAGAGTATTTCCAGATTGGCAAAGAGTGTTTACCGGGCCGCTGGTTACTACGAAGTCGGGGCGGATGACCTGCCCATTTGCCCCCGGCGTTAGCGCTAGGAACAGGAAAAGCCCCCACGCGAGTTCGCGGGTGCTAGCGGGAGGCCAGCGTAGGAAAGACATCATCTTCTAGGCCTCGGGTGTGCTTCGCAGCGGGAGGAGAGATGATAGCAGGCAGAGAGAGATCTAGGACATGGAAGCCTAGGAGCTGGAGGGCGGCCGGAACGAGTGCGCGGTCGGATAGCGACCGTCAACTTGCCCCGGGGCAAGTCACCCTTTTGGTGCGCGCCACACGACTGGTGAGATCGCCAACTTCACAGCGATGGTCCACGCGCTACACTTCTGAGCGGGCGTAGCCACCTCATTTGGTGCAATGGCTGAGAATCTGTCGCGTCACATCTTCAGATCAAAATCCTCGTAAGTTATTTACTCACGGTTGATTAACCTGCCACGAATCCCTCCGCCAAACCCCCGTTTTCCAATGCGGCACGAACGATGCTGATACCTCCTAGCGTAGGTCCCCGAAGAAGGGGAATGCCAAGGATAGGAGGTGGGGAAGATGACGAGAAGAGAGGCTCAAGAGCGCGCAACGAAATTGGGCCTGTCCGCGTGGGTTTCGGAGGTGGTTACGGCCGGCGAAGCGTCTCAAGGGACGGGCACGAAGTGCGTCGGCTTTGCCTCGATCGACTACCCGCTCGCGGAAGCCGAAACGTGGGACGAGGCGTTTTCGGTTCTCACACGGCTCATCTTCAGCGTCTGACCGCCGCCGAGGCGTATTGGTAGATCTTGGTGAATAACGGGCCGGCCCGAGGTTTGGGCCGGCCTTTTTTTGTATTGGGGTTCCTGCCTACATCTCTTCCTCGTGGAACATCTCCAGATGCAGCGGCCGTCCGTCGATCACCAGCACGGACCCGACGTGGTGATTGCTCTCGAGACGGCAATCGACCCCCAGCCCGGTGGAAGGGAAAACGTCGATGACGGCATTCGAGGAGCCCCGAATCCAGTCCTCGACCTGTTTCCGCGACACCTCAGACGCTCCCTTTCGCCGAAGAACATCGAGCGCGTAGGCCCGAGTCAGCTTCGGCCATTGCTTGTGAAGCGTCGCGGGTCGGTCGAAGAGGTCGACTCCGACGATCTTACCCGCGAAGCAGAAGGCGGCCCCGCACCAATGCGCCCGTGGTTCGAGGCGCTCGGTAGCTCGGTCGAGATCTTTCCCAACCTCCTGGTACACGTCGTCGAGGGCCTGGGAGGGAGAGACGGTCACGAACTCGCTGAGTTTTCGAGACACCTCCTGCCACACCTCTCCCTGATCCGTTTCCGGCGTTCCGCGCGACTTGTAGTAGTAGTGCGCCTTCTTCGCCATGATGTGCCGGAGCATGTAATGCGAGGAAGAACCCCTGCTTTCGAATCGGGGTCCGCGATACGCCCAACGGCCCGCCTCGACGCAGCTCACCGGCAGCGGTAGATCGGAACGGGCATCGAGGAGGATGCTGGCGTTCAGAACACGATTCTGCTTGGCGCCCACGAGTTGCTCTCCGGCCATCAGGAAGACGCGATTCTGCTTCGAGCGGTTGACGACGCGAATCCGAGGCACGCTACCCGCCTTGTTGACCTCGGTGACCTCGAGCATCTTTTCCGCCATCGCGTCGTCGAGCGTCTTGTACTCGAGCCCGTTGCCCGGGCGCCAGTGGAGCCCGAAGACCTGAAAATCCCCTTCGACCGTGGCCTCGTCCACCTCGATCGATGCCAGAAGCTCTCGGATCGTGGACTCGAGGTCTTCCCTCGGAATCGGCTTCGACTGGGGCCAGTCGCGTCGCCCGCGTGCGAGAAGATCCTCGACCTCGCGAGCGAGATCGGGCCGGTCCCGACCGATGGTGGGATGGGTCGCGAGGATGACTCGAAGCCGGCGCACGGAGACGGGGTGATCCGGATGGATTCGCACGGCGGCAAGAAGGGATTCCGCGGCCTCGGGAAAGTGTCCGAGCTTCTCGAGCGCGATCCCGAGGTTCTTATGGGCATTGAATCGGTCGGGGGAAATCGCCACGGCCCGTCGGGCGTGACCCTCCGCCTCACGGGACTGGCCCAACCGATTCAGGCAGTACGCCAGGTTGTTGAAGGCGAAATAGGCAACTTCTTTGTCCTTCGGCTCTGGGGAGATGGCCTCCTCGTAGCACGCCCGGGCCGCTTCCGTGTTGCCCGTCTGCTCACGGATCTGCCCTGCTCTCAAGTAGCAAAGCGCCCGCTGTTCCGCGTCGGGATTCCCGGAGATGATCTCTTGTAGCTCCCGCAGGGCCGAGTAGGGCGACCCGGATCGGATGTAGAACTCGGCTCGCTTCATGGGCGCGTGCTCCATGAACCGAGCCATGAGGTCCGGGCTGTTTGGCTCCGAGGTGGAAGGGCTGGGGTCGTTCGGCAGCGGGAAAATGGTGGGCGACTTGACGGAGGGCTCGGACATTGCGGGCTCCTTCCCAGGAAGGGCGTGACCCTTCACGGGGGGAAAGCGCCCCGTGGGAGTCGAGGCGGAACCGAGGCGACGTGGGTATTAAATGGCGGGGTCGACGGGACTCGAACCCGCGACCTCCTGCGTGACAGGCAGGCGTTCTAACCAGCTGAACTACGACCCCATCCAAAGACCAGACGCACGAGTATAGGCGCTGTCCCTGGGGCGGTCAATACGGCCGGACACGGGTCGTAGCACCCGGCGCCCTACAAGTGCGCCAGGCTCGTGTCCTTGTAGTAATGGCCCAGGATCTCCTTGTACGACTTCCCGGCGCGAGCCATTCCCATGGCCCCCCACTGGCAGAGCCCGATCCCGTGGCCATTGCCGGCGCCGGTGGCGATGACCGCGAGCGGGCGACCGCCGGAGTCGCGCAGCACCCCCACCTTGAGGAACGAGGACCGGAGAATCGCCTCGCCGCCCGGCCGCCGGAGCGCCCAGCGGGTCCGGTCCCCGCGGAGGGCCCAATCGCCCCCGGTCGTGGACACGATCACCTCCTGGACCCGCCCGCTTCGCGAACGGACGCCCACGCGAACATCCCGAAGGTCGCCCGCCAGCACCTTCGCGGGCACGCCTTCCGCGGGGCCGAACTTCCGAAGCGTCGCCATGAACGTCGCCGCGTCCCATTCCTCCCGCCAGCGAAAATTGCCGGACCGGGCGCAATAGGGCGTCTCGCCCGGGTCGTCGGCGTCGCGGACGCTCCGGAGATACGCGGTCCAGGGCCACGGCCAGACGTCCTCCACATTCGATGTCCGGCCGCCGCACGTGGACGAATAGAGCGCGCGGATCGGCGAGCCCTCGCTGAGGAGCACTTCCCCGTCGGTTGCCTGGAGCGCGCGGTTCGATTGGGAGTTCTCGCGCGCGGTGCCGCCGTAGACCTGGTCTTCGACCGACGCCCAGAGATCGAAGCCGAGCGCCGCCCGCCGTCCGAGATAGGAAAGCGTGTACGACCGCGCCGCCACCGCCTGCGCCTTGACCGCTTCGTAGTCCGACTCGGGGGGCTGTCCGATCTCCTCGGGCAGCACCCCGCGCAGATAGCTCTCGAGCGGCACCTCGTTCACCAGGGTCAACCCCTCGGGCTGGGAGGCGTGGATTCGAAAGGCGCCCCGATACCACCGCCCGCTCCACCCCGAGTAGCCGCCGCCCTCCGGCGTGAGGACGAGGGTGTCGGCGGGACCGCCCGTCCAAAGCGGGGCCATCACGCCGTCCCGGTAGACCTCCATGGCCGCGGGTCCCATGCGGACGATGCGAAGCCGTTCGCCCGATTCGGCGGTCGTGATCCGTCCGCCGTCTCCCGTCGAAAGCCCCCAATTCGTCGAGCCGGCCAGGAGCAGGCTCGGCGCGCCGACCACGAGCCCCACGCGGATGTTCTTCGCGGTGCGCCATGCGTCGGGCACGGGTTCGGGCGGGCCGCCCCCGGGCACGCTCGCCCCGACGAACGCGAGCGACAGGCAGAGAACCGCGACGGCGCTACCGGCGCGGCCAAGGCGGCGGCGTGACGCTGCCAAGCACGACCTCCCTTCCCGCGCCTGTGGCCGACGGCACGTTGCCCGGACGCCCCGCAAGGGTCTCCGCCGCGAGGAAGGCGAACGCCATCGCCTCCTTGGCCTCGGCGGGGACGCCCAGCGAGTCGCTCGTCACGACGGACGGGCCGCCGAGCGCGGCGCGGATGGCCCCGATCAGGGTCTCGTTGCGGGCGCCGCCGCCGGAGACGACCACGTCGTCCGGGCGCGCCGGGCCCGAGTGCGCCACGCCACGCGCCACCGCACCCGCGGTGATGGCGACGGCGGTGCGGAGCCGGTCGGGGAGGGTCATCCCGTCCGTGCGCGCCAGAAATCGCGCACGATACGACTCGCCGTAGATTTCCCGCCCCGCCGATTTCGGGGGCCGGCGCACGATGAACTCGTCGGCGAGGAATTCGCGCACCACGCTCGCGTCGGCCCGTCCGCGGGCCGCGATCTCGCCGCCGGCGTCGTAGCGCGCGCCGCCTCCGGCGAGCGATGCGACCAACCCGTCGAGGAGCATGTTCCCGGGGCCGCAATCGAACGCCGAGACGCGTGCGATCGGCGCGCCGCGCGGAATTCGCGTCAGGTTGGCGATGCCGCCCAGGTTCAAGAGCACGCGGTCCCTTTCGTCGGAAGCGAACTGGTGATAGTCGAAGCACGGGACGAGGGGCGCCCCCTCGCCGCCGTCGAGCACGTCGGCCATTCGAAAATTGGACACGACCGGGCAGCGAAGCGCGCGCGCGAGCACGGCGGCCTCGCCGATCTGGGTCGAGACCGGGATCCCTTCGCGCGTTCCGTGCGGGTCGTGAAACACCGTCTGTCCGTGAAACCCCACGACGTCCGGGAGTGCGTCACCGAGATCGGACGCCGAGAGCGCCTCACGCGCGGCCACCGCGCAGGCACGCGCGATCGAGACGTGGAGCGCGAAGAGACGCCGGATCGGGAGTGTTCCCTCCTGCGCCGCGAGGATGTCCGCGCGGAGTTCCTCCGCGAAGGGACGCGCGCGGTGCGCGAGCAGGGTCGTCCGCCTGCGCGGGGCACCGCGCTCGATCCGCACGACCACGGCGTCGGCGCCGTCGGCGGAGGTGCCGGTCATGAGCCCGACGGCCCGCACGTACCCGGCCTGGTCCGACCGGCTCATCGGCCGCTCCCCTGCAGCACGCCTTCCACGATCTGCCGCTGGAAGAAGGCGAACGCGAGGAGCACCGGGAGCGTGGCCACCGAGGATCCCGCGAGGAGCACGCCCCAATCGACGGCGAACTCA
>DATEND010000354.1:0-6425 GCA_035275245.1 Candidatus Eiseniibacteriota bacterium | reverse complement strand
GCTTTCCATGACCCGCGTGAATGGCCCACGCCTCACCGTCCACGTCCACTCCGACCAAGGTGCAGTGCGGATACGTCTCGTGCTCGAAGAGCGCGAGCGCGGCGTCGAGGCGCGTGGAGTGGCGCTCGCCGGTGCCCGGATCGAGGCGGTGCGGCGCGTCGTGCGCCACAGGCGCTGCCGCGGCGTCGAGGCAGAGGAGGCCGCGGGAGCGATACGACGCGAAGTCGCCTCGATCGTCGGGGCCCAAGGGCCCGCCACGAACCGGCGGCCGATTCAGGAGTGCCGTGACGAAGCGGGCGTCGCGGATCGCGAGCCACGTTCCGCCCGCGACCAGGTCGCGTCCTCCGACGACGTGGGGCCGTTCGCGGAGGGTGATTGGTCCCGAGGAGGCGCGGCCCGGCGACTCATCCCGGTTCGCGCCGATCACGAGCGTGCCGAGCCCGAGCGTCCCGATTCCGACGATCAGGGTGCACATGACGCGCGCGGGCCAATCGCCCGAACGGCTAGGCCCGCTCTTCGATGGGGATGTACTGGACTCCGTGCTTGCCGGTGTAGATCTGGTCGGGACGGTAGATGCGATTGTCTTGAAGCTGCTCGAGCCAGTGGGCCAGCCAGCCGGTGACGCGCGCGATGGCGAACATGGGCGTGAAGAGCGCGGGAGGAAGCCCCATCGCCGTATAGACCACGCCCGAGTAGAAGTCGACGTTCGGGTAGATCCGCTTGGCGGAGAGGTGCTCGGCCACGACCTTCTCGACTTCCTGCGCGATGAGAAGCAGCGGATCGCCGCCGCGCTTCGCGATCATCTGGCCGGCGAGTTTCTGGAGCACGAGCGACCGCGGATCCTTCACGCGGTAGATCCGGTGGCCGATCCCCATGATCTTCTGCTTCCGCGCGATCAAATCCTCGACGTAAGGGCGAACCCGCTCGACCTCGCCGAGGGATTGGAGCATGTGAATGACCTGCTCGTTCGCGCCGCCATGGAGGGGACCGGTCAGGGCGCCGATGGCCGAAGAAACCACCGTATAGGGATCGGCGAGCGTCGAGGCCGTCACGCGTCCGCCGAAGGTCGACGCGTTCATCGAGTGCTCGGCGTGAAGGATGAGGCAGACGTCCATGACGCGCGCGACGTCTTCCTCCGGCTCCTCGCCCGTCAGCATGTAGAGGAAGTTGGCCGCGTGGGTCAAATCCTCCTTCGGCGGGATGTAGTCCTTGCCGTGGCTCAGCCGGTGATATGCGGCAACCAGGGTCGGCGCCTTCGCGATCAGCCGCACCGTCGAGTGATAGCGGTCCTCGATCTTGAGCGGGTCCCGGTCGGGATAGAACATGCCCAGCGCCGCGATCGCGGCCTGAAGCGCTTCCATCGGGTGACCGGTGTCGGGAAGGCACTTCAGGAGGTCGATGAGTCGGAATCGAACGTCGCGGTTCGTCTGGAGATCGCGCGTGAATTTCTCGAGCTCGGCCTTGTTCGGGAGTTTGTCCCAGAGAAGCATGTACGAGGTTTCCTCGAACGTGCTCTCCGCGGCCAGGTCCTCGATCGGATATCCGCGATACTCGAGGATCCCCTGGTCGCCGTCGATCCAGCAGATGCTCGATTTCGCGGCCGGGACGCCGTCCAAGCCGGGAACAAAGGGGATGGGGGGTGTGCTCGCCGTCGGGGCGGGCGCGGTGCGATCAGGCATTCATCCTCCGGCAGCCCGGCCGCGCCGGGCGCACTGAAAAAGTAGGGGCTCGGAGCGCCCTCGCCCCAAGCCCCCGCATTGTGAGCATTCGCGCCCACGGTTGCAATCCCGGCGCGTCAGCGGCTGGCGCGTGCTCCGCCGGGCGCCAGCGCCTGGATCTTCCGGATCGCGACCGGGTCGTCGTCGAGGAGCTCGGCCGGGACGAGCCGCGGCACCAGCGCGACCCACCTCCGGTCGCGGGCGAACACCTTTCGGAAGATGGGGGTCGCCTCGCCGTGCCGACCCAGCTTCCATAGGGTCGCCGCCTGCCAGAAGAGCAACTCGTTGTTCCCGGGCGCGAGCCGCGCGGCCTCGGCGTAGGCTTTCATCGCGTCCTCGACCTTGCCCTCGGTCACGAACGCGTCCCCCTCGTCGCACTTTCGGTACGCGCGCCAAAGCCCGACGAGCCGGCGCAGCTCCGTGATCGGCGCGCGGCTGTCCTCCACGCGTAGGTCCATCACTCGATCCGCCCATGGCTTGTTCGACCGCTTGCCCTTGACGATGACGATCGCGGCCGACTGCTGGCCCCGAATGTCGCCCCCCGCTTTCTGTCCCGCCTCGAGCGCCTTGAGGAGCCGCTCCGGAAGGTCCCCGGTCGACGCTTCGTAGGCGCGCGCCATCGCGGGCCAGACGTTCTTGTTCGCCATGAGGTTCGCCTGAACCGAGTATTCCACCCCGACGTGGTTGCCCGCGTCCGGAATGCACTTCGCTCCGGTGTGGGCCGATACGTCGCCGCGGGCGTCGATCATCGCCACCTGACGCACGTCCCGGTGCGCGTCCTCCTCGAGAAGCGTGGCGAGCGCCTGCGTGGCGGTGCGCCCGCTTCGCATCATCTCGAGCCCGCGTGGCCCGTACGCGACCTCGACCAACGACTGCGTGGCCACGGCGCCCACACCCGGCTCCGCCCACGGCACGATCGGCCCCACCGAGAAGTAGTGGGACTGCACCGCGACGCCGAGGTCGCCCGTCTCCGGGTCGCGTGCCACGATGGAAAACGTGGCCGACGCGGGGAGCGGCACCAGGAGGAAGAGGAGGGCCCCGGCCACCGCCGCGCGCCGGATCACGACAGCGCTCCGGCCGACTCCGCACGTTGCGTCGCGGCGTCCCAATCGACGTTGTCGAGGAAGGCTCCGATGTACGCGGCGCGGTTCGATTTGAAATCGAGGTAATAGGCATGCTCGTACACGTCCATGGGGAGCACGACCGCCGAATTCCAGACTGGGTAGGTATTCTGCGCATCGCCGATGTAATTCATCAGTCGCCCGAGATCCCGGTCCCAGGCAAGCCAGACCCAACCACGCGCCGCGAGCCCGCAGGCCCGGAACTCCGCGGCCCATTTCTCGTGCGACCCGAAGTCGCGGGCGATCCGCGCGCCCAGTTTGCCCCCGGACGGACCGCCCGGCCCTCCCATCGCGTCGAAGTAGAGCTCGTGGTTCTTCACGCCCCCGAGCGCGAACGTGAGATCCACCTTGAGGGAACGAAGATCGGAGAAGCTCTGGTTCGCGGTCGTGAGATCGACGGTATTGAGGCGATCGAGGACCTCGTTCGTCTTCTTGATGTAGCCCTGATAGAGCTTGTAGTGCTCCTCGTGCGTGGCCTGAGAGATCCCGGTCGTTTTCTGGAGCTTCGTCGGGAGCGGTTTGGCCGTAAGCGGGATTTGCGCCAGGCTGGCACGTGGCGGAACCGCGTCTTTGGCAGCTGAGGGATTCGCCCCAGCGATCAGGGTGGCCCCCGCCAAAGAAGCCATCCGAAGGAAGTCGCGGCGGCTCGTTTCGCTTGTCATTTTCTCCTCCGATCCTTGCAACTTACATATTTACAACTGATTAACACCTGTACAAAATCTGTGCAATTGCATCTTGAGTTGCGGGCCCATTTCCTGCAATATCCTGCGCGCAACGTGAATCGCCGGTGCCAAGCTCAGTCCCTTCGCGATGTTCCTCTCCCCGCGTCACGACGGACCGCCCAGAACGGATCATTGCGTTTTGCGCGCGCCCTGCTCATGACGTGGTTTTTTGCGTTGCCCTGGATTGCGTCTCCGGCAATCGGAGCATGGGCGACGTACGGAAACCCCGCGACTCTCGCCCCACAGAATCAGGTGAACGCGAAGTCCATCTCCGACGGCGCTGGCGGCATTATCCTGGTATGGGAGGACTACCGCAACGGCGACGCCGACATCTACGCGAATCGGCTCGACGGCGCAGGGACGCCCCTCTGGGGCACGAACGGCACCCTCGTGATCTCCAAGCCGCTGGGACAGGAGTCACCCGTCATTACGAGCGATGGCGCCGGTGGGGCCATCGTCGCGTGGCAGGACAGTCGCACCGGTGGATATGACATCTACACGCAGGGGCTGAATCCGAACGGCTCTTTGAAATGGAATCCCGACGGCGTGGCGCTCTGCCAAGCGATCGGAAATCAGGTGCTCCAGGTGATCACGACCGACGGGGCCGGCGGCGCCATCGTTGGATGGCGGGACCTCCGAAACGGCGATAGCGACATCTATGCGCAGCGCGTCACGAGCGCGGGCCAAGTCCCGGTCTCCTGGACCACGGACGGCAACAGCGTGTGCGTCCTGGCGGGGCTTCAGACGGACGTCCGCATCGAGGCCGATCCTCGAGGCGGCGCCTTCCTCGTCTGGCGCGACCGCCGAAACGGAGTCGACTCCGACATCTACGCACAATCGATTACCGCGACCGGCGCTCCTCGCTGGACCGTGAACGGCGTGGTGGTCGTGAACGAGGTCAACGATCAGCTCTCGCCGACCATCGCGTACGACGGGCGGTTTGGCCTGCTCGTGGCGTGGCACGATTTCCGAAACGGGTCCCACTACAACGTCTGGGCCCAGCGGATAAAGCCGGACGGCACGCCGCGCTGGGCGGCCAATGGCGTGCGGCTCACGAACGCAAGCGGCGGGCAGTCGGACGCCATCGTGGTCAGCGACGGGCTGGCAGGTGCGATCGTTGGATGGACGGACGCGCGCGTCAGCCGACCGGACATCTATGCCCAGGCCGTCGACTCGGCGGGCGTCCTCAAGTGGACCCCGGCGGACGGCGTGCCCATCTGCGTCGCCGATTCGTCTCAATTCTTGGAAACGGGGGCCACCGACGGGCTCGGCGGTGCGATCTTCGGATGGGATGACGACCGCTCGGGCGGGGATGAGATCTTCGCCCAATCGGTCGCCTCGAACGGCACGACCCGCTGGCTCGCCGGCGGCGTGAAGATCGCGACCGGATCCGGCTTCAGAACGCTCACGACGCAGTCGCCCGATGGGTACCGCGGCGCGCTCTTTGCCTGGCAAGACTTCCGGGGCGGACCGACGTGCGAGGTCTACGCGTACCGCATTGCTTCCGTGGGAACCGCCGTGGAACCGGAGGCGGCCCCCCGCGTGGCCGCGCGGGTCTACCCGGCTCGGCCGAACCCGTTCAATCCGAGCACGACGCTCGAGTTCTCGCTCGACGAGCCCTCAACCGTTTCGTTTGCGCTCTACGACGTCCACGGCCGCCGGGTTCGGGTCCTGACGCAAGGTTTGCACGGGGCGGGACGGCATGTGTACCGATGGGACGGCCTGGACCAGCAGGGCCGGGCCTGTGGCTCCGGCGTCTACTTCGCCCGCTTGGCGCTCCCATCCGGCAGCCGCTCCACCGCGATCACCCTCCTCCGCTAACTCCCGCTTTCGCAGCGCAATAAAGGCCTCCTCACCGCCTGGGTCAGGGGACCCAGACCGGTAGGAATTTGACCGCCCTTTGGTGCCCGAGGTCTACCCGCGGCCTATTTCTTGCCACATTACTCCCCCGCCGTGAACGCCATCTCCCCAAACGTACCCCTCCGGGATCCCTTCCCCGCGCCGAGAGGGAACGCCCAGAACCGCGCATTGCGATTTGCAGGCGTCCTTGGGCTCACGTGGCTTTGTGCTTTGGCCTGGAACGCCGCCCCGGCTTCCGCTTCCTGGGCCGAATTCGGAAACCCCGCCAGTCTCGCGGCGCAGAATCAGGTGAACGCGAAATCGATCCCCGACGGCTTCGGCGGCGTGATCCTGGCGTGGGAGGACTATCGGAACGGCGACGCCGACATCTACGCGCAGCGCCTCAGCAACTCCGGGCAGCCACTTTGGGGCCCGGACGGCGTTGCCGTCGCGACGTTTCCATTGGGACAGGAAGCGCCAACCATCGCCAGCGACGGGGCCGGCGGCGTCATCATCGCGTGGCAGGACCTCCGACACGGCCAATACGACATCTACGCGCAAGCGCTCACGATGAATGGCGGGCTCCGGTGGCCCTCGGACGGCGTGGAGGTGTGCCGGGCCCTCGGTCACGAGATTTCGCCGGTCATCACGACCGATGCAGTTGGCGGCGCCATCATCGCGTGGCGCGATCAGCGCTCCGGCGACAGCGACGTGTTCGCGCAGCGGGTCGCGTTCGGCGGCCAAACGCTGTGGCTCGCCAACGGGGTTGAGGTCTGCACCATCGCCGGCCTCCAGGCGGACATCCAAATCGAGTCCGACCCAAGGGACGGCGCGTTCATCGTGTGGCGCGACCGCCGGAGCGGGACCACCTCGGACATCTACGCCCAGTCGATCGACAACGAAGGCGCGGTCCGCTGGGCCGCGGACGGAGTGCCGGTTTGTGCCGCCGCGAACGACCAGCTCGAGCCGAGCATCGCGCCCGACGGCCACTTCGGGCTGATCGTTGCCTGGTACGACCTTCGAAA
>DATEND010000353.1:0-9671 GCA_035275245.1 Candidatus Eiseniibacteriota bacterium | reverse complement strand
CGGCTCATTCGGCGATCGATTCCGCCTCATTGGAGGAGTGTCGGGCAGCGGTCCGGAGGTTACCACGCCCGAGGGGGCGGCCACCACGCGGTCACTCCGCCTCGAAGGTGACGAAGAGCCGGCGCCCGAGTCGATCGACGTAGAGCGCCGCGACCTGCCCCGGGGCAAGCGCGGCCACCGTCGCGTTCAGCGCCTCGAGGGTGGCGACGTCCTTCCCGTTGACGGAAAGGATCACGTCCCCGGGCTGCAGCCCGCTCTCCACGTAGGGAGCATCGGCCGCCCACGCCGCGACGACGACGCCGCCCGAGCTTCGAAGCCATGGCATCAGGGGGACGAGCGTTGAGTCGATCGGAAACGCAAGGACGCCGAGGCGGGCCACCAGATTCTTGTCCGCACGCACGCGATCGGCGAATCGGCTCGGATCGTCCTGCCGCTCCATCACCGGGACCCGCACGAAGAACCGCTGGTCGCCCCGGCGAACCTGCACGGTCGTCGAGTCACCCACGTCGCGACGGTAGACGTTGATGTCGAATTGCCGGCCGTTCTCCATCGGCTTGCCGTCGAGTGCCAGGACGATGTCTCCGGCGCGGAGGCCCTCCTGCGCCGCCGGGGATCCGGGCGTGACGTCGGAGAGGATGACGCCCCAGTCTTGCGGCAGCGAGAGCGCGGTCGCCAGCCCCGGCGTGATTGTCTGCGCGCTCACGCCAATGACCCCGCGCCGGACGCGGCCGTGCTTCCGAATCTGGGTCCACACGGAACGCGCGATGTTGCTCGGGGCCGCAAAACCGATTCCTTCGCTTCCCCCCGACTTGCTCCAGATCAGCGTGTTCACCCCGATCACCGCACCCGAGGCGTCGACCAACGGACCGCCGCTGTTCCCGGGATTGATGGGCGCGTCGGTCTGGATGTAGACCATGCGATCCTCGGGCGTGAATTGGCGGCCGACCGCGCTCACGACCCCCATCGTCACGGAGTTCTCGAGTCCCAGCGGGCTCCCGAACGCGAGCACGATGTCGCCGGGCCCGACGCGATCGGAATCGCCGAGCGGTAAGAACGGAAGGCCCGTCGCGTTGATCTTGAGTAAGGCGAGATCGGTCTCGCGATCGATCCCCACCAGTCGCGCCACCATGCGGCGCCCGTCCGCCTTGAGGATCGAGCGGCCCGGGGCGCCCGTCGACTCCGCGATGGCCAGGGTCACCTCGAGCCGGCGCGCGCCCTCGACGACGTGCGCGTTCGTGAGGATGTAGCCGTCCGCCGCGACGAGGATGCCCGACCCACCGCGGCGCTGGGCGCCCAACGATCCCTCTGCCGGCGTGGGTCCGCCGCCCCTCGGCGCGAGCGCCACGGTCGAGATCTGAACCACGGCGGGCGTGACGCGCTCGGCGACTTGGCGGAAGGATCGGCTGAGGGCGTCGAGGGACGAGGCGGGCGCTGGCGTTCCCGCGCGGGCGCTGGACTTCGTCTCTTTCGCGGCGAGCGAGCGCGGCAACGCGGCCGTGAGGGAAAACGCGAGGAGTGCGGCCGTCCACACGGTCCGTCGGATCATCGAGCCACCTCCATCGTCGCGAGCGGCGTGTCTTCACGAAGCACCGTGCGTGGGGCCGCGGCGGGAAGATTCGTGTCCCACCAGGCCTCGGCCCGCTCCTTCGTCCAAACTTCGGCCCCGGCGATCCGCCCCAGTCGATGCGCCAGCTCCATGGTGTCGGCGGGGCGGTCGGCCGGATTCTTGGCGAGGCACGCGAGGAGCACCGCGTCCAGATCGGGCGGGATCTCGAGCTCGGAGTAGCGGGACGGAGGCTCCGCAGGTGTTTGAATGTGCTGCAGCATCATCTTCACCGGCGTCTCGGCTTCGAATACGAGGCGGCCGGTCAGGAGCCAGAACCCGACGCACCCAAGCGCGTAGATGTCGACGCGGTGGTCGGCGCTCTGCTCCCCGAGAGACATCTCGGGCGCCATGTAGGCTGGCGTGCCCGTCGTCACGTCGGTCGCGGTGAGTAGCGTCTCGCCCCGCGTCGCCGCGGCGTTCGTCTTCACCAATCCGAAATCGAGCACCTTCACGAAGTCGACGTTGAGCCCGAGGCGGCAGGTATGGATGTTCGACGGCTTGATGTCGCGATGGACCATCCCGCGCGCGTGCGCCTCGCCGAGCGAGCGGCAGGCTTGGCGCAACAGCCAGATCGCGCGCCCGGCGGGAACGGGCCCGAACCGCTTCACCAGCGTGTCCAGATCGGCCCCGTCGAGCAGCTCCATGACGTAATAGAACGTGCCGTCGTTCGTCATGCCGAAGTCATAGAGGTTGATCGTGTGCGGGGACCGTAGCGACGCGGCCGCCTGCGCCTCGCGCTTGAAGCGCTGGACCATCACGTTCGGGCCGGTCCGCATCGCGGCTCCGAGAACCTCGGGGCGGATCAACTTGATCGCCGACGGCCGGGCCAGGAGCCGGTGATGCGCTCGGTAGACTTCGCCCATGCCGCCCTTCCCGATCAACTCCTCGAGCTGGTAGGCGCCGAGCTCGCGGGCTTTGTTTACCTGCCGGCCGAGGCCCGTGATGAGGTGCGACGCCAGCACCGCGATCGCGACGGCGATGTAATTGGGAAGGAGGTACCAGATCAGCGTGTACGCGCTCGCGTTCTCGATCGGGATTCCTCGGAGCGCCGCCACCCCGAGCCAGAGGGGATCCATGCTCGCCACGATGAGCGAGACGACGAGCGTGGTGAGGGGCGTGCTCGGCACGATGGACGGGTAGGCGACGATGATGAGGCATATCCAGGAGATCCGGAACGAGGCGATGTCGACCGAATTCCAGTGGAACAGGAACGAGCCGAGACACGCGGTCGCGATCTCGTAGAGCAAACCGAGTTGGAGCAATCGCTCGGGTCGCTTCGAGAGGCGGCGCGCCGCGAAGACGAGCGCCACGGAGATGGCAACGCCGATGGCGGTCACGAGGTTGCCCGGCATGGGCCAAATCGCCTGCGGGCCGATGGACGACATCGGCATCCAGTGAAGCCACTCGCGCACCACGGCGTTCATGAGGAACGACACGATCCAAATCGAGGCGAATACGGTCGCGGCGATTCCCACCCGCTTGCACGATTGCTCGAGCACGTCCCCGGGAAGGGCGCGCCAGCGGCTCTTGGTCGTGGAACCGGCCGTCGGCGTTCCTGCCAGTAGCGGATCGATGCGCGTCAGGTCCGAGTGGATCATGTTTGGTTTCGCTCCCTACAGACTCTCGAGCTTCTGCCAGAGCGCCTCGACGTCGCGCTTCACGGTCTCGTACCGCGCCAAGAGCTCCTTCGTCTTTTGTCCGTCGCCGTAGATCGCGGGATCGGCGAGGCGCTCTTCGACCTGCTTCAATTCGGTTTCCAAGGTCTCGAGCTCCTGCGTGAGACGCGTTTCCTCCTTCGCCTTCTTCTTGTCCTGCTTCGCGGGTGTCGGACGCGTTCGCGCGGCCGGCTGCTTCGCCGCGGGACCCACCGGCCCCGACCGCGGCTCCTCCTTCTTCGAGGCGGCGCGATTCGCGCTCGCCAGAGCGCGTCCCGCCTTCGCCGCCGCGGTGGCCGCCGAACGGATCGCCTCCTCCTTGGCCACGCGCGCCGCTTCGTAGTCGTCGTAGCCGCCGGGGTACGCCACGACGCGGCCCTCGTCCACCGCGAGGATACGGGTCGCGAGGCGGGCCATGAGGGAACGGTCGTGCGTGACGACGACCACCGCGCCCGGATACTGCATCAACGCTTCCTCGAGGACCTCCTTTCCGGCCAGGTCCAGATGGTGCGTCGGCTCGTCCAGGAGAATCAGGTTCGCGGGATCGAGCAGGAGCCGGGTGATGGCCACGCGCTGCCGCTCGCCGCCCGAGAGAATGCGGCAGAGTTTGAATACGTCGTCGCCGGTGAAGAGGAAATTGCCGAGAAGCGAGCGGAGCCGGAGCCGAATCTCGTCGGGGGCGACCTCCTCCACGGCTTCGAGGATCGTGAGCGTTCCATCCAGGATCTCGGCGGCGTGTTGCGCGAAGTAGCCGAGCTTCGCCTGGGGATGGATCTCCAGCTCGCCGGCCCGCGGCGTGAGCTGCCCGGCCAGGACGCGCAGGAGCGTCGTCTTCCCGGCGCCATTGGCGCCCACGATCGCGATCTTCTCCCCCTTCTCGAGCTGGAACGAGGCGTCCGTGAAGATGTCGCGCGCCGTGTACCCGAACGAGGCGTCGCGCATCTGGATCAGGACCCGCCCCACGTGCGGCGGGTTGGGGAAGTTGAATCGAATCGATCGCGGCTTTCGCGGCAGAACCACGCGCCGTTGCTTGAGGCGCTCGGCCTGCTTTCGCTTGCTCTGCGCCTGGGACGCCTTCGACGCCTTCGCGCCGAAGCGTTCGGCGAACCGGGTCAGCTGGGCGATCTTTTTGTCGAGCTGCTCGTTCTGAGCTTCCACGCGTTCCCGGCGCGCCTCCCGCTCCTCGAGATACTCCGTGAACGTCATTGGATACTCGTTGAGCGTTGCCTGATCCAGCTCTCGCACCTCGGTCGTGACGCGATCGAGGAAGACGCGGTCGTGCGAGACGACGACGAGGCCGCCCTTGAAATCCTCGAGGTAATCCTCCAGCCACTCCATCGCCGGCAGGTCGAGGTGGTTGGTCGGCTCGTCCAGGAAGAGAACGGTCGGGTCGCGAAGGAGGAGCGCCGCGAGCGCGGCGCGCATCCGCCAGCCGCCGGAGAATTCGGCCAGCGGTCGGTCCTGGTCGGCCTCCGAAAAGCCCAGACCCGAGAGAACGCGGCGCGCCTCGGGCTCGAGGACGTGCTCGTCGTGCATTTCCAAGTGATGCTGCAGCTCTCCGGCTCGGTCGAGGAGCCGCTCGATATCGGGATCGTCCGGCGGGAGCGTGGAGATTTCCTGGTAGAGCGCGTCCAGCTCTTCGCGCGACTCCAAAATGTGCCGGTGGGCTTCGAGGGCGCGGCCAAGCACGGTTCCATCGAACTTTTCCGCGGCCTCCTGGGGCAGGTACCCGAACCGCGTTCCCTTCGACATGACGCGGTTTCCGCTCTCGGGCGTGATCTCGCCCAGCACGATCTTGAGCAGCGTGGTCTTGCCGGCTCCGTTCGGACCGACCAGGGCGACGCGATCGCCCGGACCGATGACCCAATCGATCCCCTCGAAGAGGACTCGTGTGCCGATCGAGTAACGGATGTCGTTGAGGCGAATCAATGCGACGTTCCTCTGGAGCGAAGGCGAAGTGCCACAACATCGTATGGGAGCGAAGATTCTACGCCCGCGCGCGGTTCCCTACCACCGCCAAGGTGTGGCACGATGGGCCGGCGTGGGCAGCGGTTCCGCGGGCCGAACCGGCCGGCGGAACGCCCCGTGAGACTCGATCCTCGAGGAGGGAAACACGATGAGGCTACGAAGCGCGATCTTGATCCTGCTCGTGTCCGGCGTTCTGGGCATGGCCGGATGCGGCGGCGACGTCGTGCAGCAAATGATGTCGAACGCCGAGGTGAAGACGAAGGTGATGGACGCCGTGGCCACCGACCCCACGTTGGCCGGGGAGATGGTGGACAAGCTGATCGGGTCGGAAGCCTCCCGAGGCTTGGTGCTGGACAAGGTGATGGGCAACGGCGACATGACGCAGTCGATCATGGCGCGCATCGCGAAGGATCAGACCATGGTGGACGGCGTTCTGAACATGGCCGTTCAGGATTCCACGATGCGCGCGCACGTCCTGACGCTCTTCAAGGGGATGCAGATGGCGAAGGGCGCCCCCTAAGCAGCTACGCCACGTAGATCGTCTTCGCGTTCACGAACTCGCGGATTCCGAGCGCCGCGAGCTCGCGGCCGTACCCCGATTCCTTCACGCCCCCGAACGGGAGGCGCGCATCGGATCGAACGAACGCGTTGACGAAGCAGGACCCGGCCTCGAGCGCCTCCGCGGCGATTCGCTCGCCGCGCGAGGCGTCTCGGGTGAAGACCGCGGCGCCCAGTCCGAACGGCGTGTCGTTCGCGATTCGAATCGCGTCCGCCTCGTCGCGCGCGCCGAGGATCGCGGCCGCCGGACCGAAGAGTTCCTCGGCGTAGGCCGGTGTCCCCGGCCGAACCCCGTCGAGCACGGTCGGCGGGTACCAGGCGCCCGGCCCGGGCGGGACTTTCCCGCCGCAGAGAAGGCGCGCCCCGCCTTTGACGGTTGCCTGTACCTGCGCGTGGAGCTGGTCGCGAAGATCCACGCGCGCCATCGGGCCGAGGTCGTTTGCCTGATCTTTGGGGTCTCCGAATCGCTTGGCCTTCATGGACGCGACGAACCGCTCGGTGAACGCCGCGCGAACCGGTTCGACCACGATGAAACGCTTTCCCGCGATGCACGATTGCCCCGTGTTGACGAGCCGTGCTTGGACGCAGGCGGGAACCGCGACGTCGAGGTCGGCGTCTTCCAGGACCACGTACGGGTCGCTCCCGCCCAGCTCGAGCACCGCCTTCTTGAGCGCGCGCCCGGCGGCGGCGGCGACCGCGCGCCCCGCCGGCGTCGATCCGGTCAAGGAGACGGCGCGCACGTGCGGCGACGCGATGATTCCCTCGACGGCGCCCGAACCAACGAGAAGCGTGGTGAAGACGCCCGTAGGGGCGCCGGCTTCGCGGAGCAGCGCCTCGATCGCAAGCGCGGCACCGCTCACGTTGGAGGCGTGTTTTAGCACGCAGACGTTCCCGGCGAGGAGCGTCGGAACCGCGAACCGGAAGACCTGCCAGAGGGGAAAATTCCACGGCATCACGCCGAGCACGACCCCGAGCGGCTCGAAGGCGACGTAGGAACGGGTCGCGTCGGTGCGGACCGGCTCGGGCGCGAGGAAGGTTGCCGCGGAGTCCGCGAAGTAGTCGCACGCCGTCGCGCACTTTTCGGCCTCGGCCCGCCCCTGGGCCACCGGCTTCCCCATTTCCTCGGCCATGAGAACCGCGAGCGCCGCCGACCGCTCGCGAAGGAGGGCGCCGGCGCGCCGTAGTACCTGGGCCCGGTCAGCGTGGGACCGGCTGCGCCACCCCGGAAAGGCGGCCGCGGCTTGGTCGAGGGCCGAGTCGACCTGTGCCGGATCGGCCTCCCTGTATTCATGGAGAAGGCGACCCGTCGACGGGTCGATGGATTGGAGCATGGAGGTCCCCCTAACGGCTTTAGCCGCAATCGAGTAAATCGGATGAAGCGGGCCCGATTTCATGTCATATTCATGGTCTTGTCCGCCGCCCGCAAGGGGGGATGTTCCTTTTGGACCTAGGGGCGGCGGCGCTGTGTAGGCTCGAAACCGGAACCGATCCCATGAGCGACAGCAAGCAAAACCCCAACATCTTGAGCCTCCCCTTCGTCGAGGCCCTCTACGCGGAATATCTGCGCGACCCGACGGGACTTCCGCCGGAGTGGCGTCGCTATTTCGAGACGCTCTCCGAATCGAACGGGTTCGCGGCGCGCCCCGCGCTCGGCCCTTCCTTCCCGCGCCCCGGCCTCTACGGCCGCTTCTCGCTCGGCGAGGGAAACGGGGCCCGCGCGAATCCGCTTTTGGCACTCGGCGATCTCGAGCCCTCGTTCGTTGGCCGTGGCGGCGGTGCCAGCCCGAGCACCGGCGCCAGGACCGGCGCCGCCAGCGGCGCGACGGCGACGGAAGGGATTCCCGGCGCGCTCTCGCTGACGCTGGCGTTTCGCTCGCTCGGGCATCTGGCGGCGTCGATCGATCCGCTCGGATCGGCTCGACCGGATCCGCCCGATTTGGACCCGGCGTTTCACGGCTTCACCGAAGCCGACCTGGATCGACCGGTCCCCGGCGCTCCCGCGGGGCTGCCGTCCGGATCGTTGCGCGAGCTGGTCGCGCGTTTGCGCGCCATCTACTGCGGCCCGGTCGGCGTGCAATACCGGCACATCCGCGACGCCCGCGTGCGCCAATGGCTCGAGACGCGCCTCGAGGCGCCGGAGCGGCTTGAACCGCTCCCGGCGGAGGAGGAACGCCGCGTCTTGGCACGCCTCACCGACGCGACCGTCTTCGAGGAATTCATTCAGAGGAAGTTCATCGGGTCGAAGTCGTTCTCGCTCGAGGGCTCGGAGGCGCTGATCCCGCTCCTGGATTTCGCGATCGACGCCGCGGACGAACAGGGAACGAAGGAGATCGTGATCGGCATGGCCCACCGCGGCCGCCTGAACGTCCTCGCGAACGTGATGGGCAAGGAGCCGCGTTGGATCTTCCACGAATTCGAGGACCAGGATCCCGAGCTCTACCATGGCCGGGGCGACGTGAAGTACCACCTGGGCTTCAGCGCCGATCGGGTCGTCACCTCGGGACGTTCGATCCACCTTTCCTTGTGCTACAACCCGAGCCACCTCGAGTTCGTGAATCCGGTCGCGGTCGGGCGCGTGCGCGCGAAGCAGGATCTCTCCGGCGACCTCCGGCGCGAGCGCGGTCTTGCCGTCCTGATCCACGGAGATGCGGCGTTCGCCGGCGAAGGAATCGTGCAGGAGACGCTCAACCTCGGGGGACTGCCGGGATACGAGACCGGCGGTACCTTGCACGTCGTCGTGAACAATCAGATCGGCTTCACGACCACGCCGGCGGAAGGACGCTCGACGCCCTACGCCTCCGACGTCGCCCGGATGCTCCCGATCCCCATCTTCCACGTGAACGGCGAGGAGCCGGACGCGGTGGTTCGAACCGCGCGCCTCGCCATGGAGTTCCGTCGCGAGTTCCGCCGGGACGTCGTGATCGATCTCTACGGGTATCGGCGCCACGGACACAACGAAGGGGACGAGCCGGCCTTCACGCAGCCGCTCCTCTACGCCGCGATCGCCAAGCGCGAGCCGGTTTCGCGACTCTACCGGGAGCGACTCCTGGCGTCCGGCCGGGTAACGGCCCAGGATGCCGACGCGATGACCGAACGGGTGCGCGCGTTCCTCGAGTCGGAATTGAAGGAAGCGCGAACCGTGAAGCGAACGGCGCTCCCCGACGCGCCCAGCGGTGCGTGGACCAAGTTCCGGGGCGGCCCCGAAGCGGACACCCCCGAGGCCGACACCGGCGTTCCGTCCGAGCGGCTCGCGACGCTCCTGACGGCCCAGACGGTCCTGCCGTCCGATTTCCATGCGCACCCCAAGATCAGGCGCGGGCTCGCCCAGAGGGCCGAGATGGCGCAGGGAACGAGACCGGTCGATTGGGCCGCGGGCGAAGCGCTCGCGTTCGCGACGCTGGTCGCGGAAGGTCACCCGGTCCGGATCACCGGTCAGGACACGGAGCGCGGCACGTTCAGCCACCGCCACTCGGTGCTGCACGACGTGGAGAACGGCCGCACGTTCACGCCGCTCCAGCACGTCGCGGCGGACCAGGCCACGTTCGAGATCGTGAACAGCCCGCTCTCCGAGGCGGGGGTCATGGGGTTCGAATACGGCTACAGTTTGGAGAACCCCTCCGGGCTCACGGTCTGGGAAGCCCAATTCGGCGACTTCGTGAACGCGGGCCAGGTGATCGTCGACCAGTTCCTCGTGAGCGGCGAGCAGAAGTGGCGTCGCCTCTCGGGGTTGACCCTCCTCCTGCCCCATGGCTACGAGGGGATGGGTTCGGAGCATTCGAGCGCCCGGATGGAGCGATTTCTGCAACTCGCGGCGCGTGACAACATCCAAATTATTTACCCGTCGACGCCGGCCCAGTACTTCCATGCGCTTCGGCGGCAAGTGG
>DATEND010000352.1:0-4026 GCA_035275245.1 Candidatus Eiseniibacteriota bacterium | reverse complement strand
CCTACCTGGCCGGGGTCGGGCTCCTCACGCAGAATCGGTTCCGCGCGGCGGCGCCCTACTTCCAGATCGTGCTCGACCGCTACGTGAGCGGCACGGTCGACTCCACGCGCACCGTGCGTCCCGTGACGCCCGAGCGCCAGGAGATCATCGAAGCCGCTCTTTGCCTCCTCCTCTATTCGTATCACAAGGCGGGCGACCTGGGTCAGGTGGCCGGCGCGCCGCATCTCCTGCTTCAGAAGATGCCGCCGAGCCGCTCGCCCTGGCGCGCGTACGCGCTCTTGATCGACGCGGACGCCATGGCCGCGCAGTCGCGGCATCCGGAAGCCCAGGCGACGCTCGAGAAGGTGACGCGCGACTTCCCGGACCACGCGGTCGGCGCTTCGGCGACGAAGCTCCTCGCCTGGAGCTACGCGCAGCAGGGCAAGGACAGCCTCGCCATCATCACGGAAGAGCGGCTCGTTCTCCGCTACGGCGCCTCGGGCGACGTCGCGCTCGTGAGCGGCGCGCTCCTCGACATCGCGCACAACCGATTCAACCAGAAGCGCTATCGCGACGCCGCGGCGGGCTACGTGGAGTTCCTCAAGCGGTTCCCCGATCACGGGAGCCGAAACTTGGCGCACCACCAGGCGGCGCTCGCGTTCGTTCGCTTGAACCGCCTCGGCGACGCCGTGGATCACTGGGAGGCCATCGTTCGCGACAGCTCCTCCGCTCCGATCGCGGAGCGGGCGTGGGCGCGCGCGGGAGACCTCTACTTCCAGGCCCAGCGTTACACCGAGGCCAAGCGCTGCTACCGCGGGCTGCTCGAGCACTTCGCGCAGACCGACGGCGCGGCCTTGGCGCTCCTCCGGCTCGGCCAGTGCGACTACAACGCCGGGAACGATGCCGGCGCCCTGGCTTCCTTCTCCGAAGCCATCGCCCGCTTCCCCGATTCTCCGTACGGCCGGGAAGCGCGTCGCGGCACCGAACTCGCGCTCTACCGGTTGGGCCAGAGCGACAAGGGCACTGCCGTTCTTTCGCAGCTCGTGGAGCAGTACCCGACGAGCGCCTACGCGGCCGACGCGCTCTTCCAGATCGCGAAAAACCACTACCAGGCGAAGCGCTACAACGACGCGGCCGACGGCTTCCGCCGGGTCGTGAGCCAGTTCCCGGGCTATTCGGCTGCCGACCAGGCGCAGTTCCTCCTGGCCGACGCCTTCGGCAAAGCGGGCAAGATGGACGAGTCGCGGCTCGCGTACGAGCAGTTCCTCGCGTTCTTCACCGAGAGCGAGCTCCGTCCGACCGTGCTGTTCCAGCTCGGCCTCCAACGGTTCGAGCAGAAAGACTTCGCGCAGGCAGCGGTCGCCTTCACGCAGGTGCTGGGCGACAGCGCGTCCACGGAGGTTCGCTCGGCGGCGCGCTACAACCTGGCGCTCTGTACGCGCTCGCTGGGACAGACCGAGGAAGCCAAGGCCGCGCTCCTGGCCTACCGGCAGGAGTGGCCCAACGACTCGCGCGCCGACGACATCGCCTACCAGCTGGGCGACCTGGAGGACGCGGCGGGGCGGTACGCGGAGGCACAGGCGGAGTTCGAGCGCGCGCTTTCGTCCCGGCCCAAGGCCGCACTCGAGACCGAGCTCCACTTCCGCATCGGACGCTGTCTCGAGGAGCAGCAGCAGATGGATACGGCGCTCAAGTCGTACGTGCGCGCCTCGCAGGCCGTGGACAAGCGGAACGCGTTCCGGCTCTCGGCGGTGGCGCGGATGGCGGCCATCTACGAAACGAAGAAGGATTACGTGCGGGCGATGAACGCCTACCGCGACATCGCCGTGAATTCCAAGGACAAGGAACTGGCCGCGGCCGCGCAGGGGCGCGCCACGCAGCTCGGGTCCGGCCGGAAAGCCCGGTAGCGGCAGACCGGCAAGAACCCGGGGCGCGGGTGCCCCGGAGCCATCGAAAGGAGCGGAACGACGATGTTTGAGAACTTCGACTGGATCCAGGCCATGCGGTCGAGCCCCGTGATGGTCATCATTCTCTTCTGCAGCGTTCTGACGGCTGGGTTCGCCATTGAACGCACGATCTACTTCTGGAAGCGGCGCGGCAACGCGGAGTCGCTCCTCGCGTCCGCGCTAGTCGCGGTGCGGTCGGGAAACCGGGAGGAGGCGATTCGCGTCCTTTCGGCGCATCCTCATCCGATGGGTCCCGTGGGAGCGGAGATGGTTCGGTCGATCGATGATCCGAACCATGTTGCCGAAGAGAAGCTCCACATCGCCATGAGCGAACAGCGTCTGGCCTTGGAGCGGAACCTCGGATTCCTGGGGACGATGGGCAACACGGCGCCGCTGATCGGCCTCCTCGGAACGGTTTGGGGAATCATGCGCGCGTTCCACGACATGGCGCGAACCGGATCGGCCGGACCGTCGGTCGTCGCGGCGGGCGTCGCCGAGGCCCTTTTCACGACGGCCGCGAGTCTCGTCGTCGCCGTCCCTGCGGTCATCATCTACAACAATTTCGTCCGGCGCGTGGGCGTCGTGCTCACGGTGACCGAAAACCATGCCCGCATGATCCGCATGAACGGATCCGCCGCCGCGTCGCGCGGCGCGACCACACGCGCGGCCTAGGAGACACCGTGTCCCGTCACTTTCGAACACGCACTCCGGACGGCATTTTCGAGCCGAACATGACGCCGCTGATCGACGTCTGCCTCGTGCTCGTGGTGATTCTCATGGTGGCGACGCCGATGGCGTTCCAGTCGAGCATCTCCGTCCAGAAGGCGGCCGCCGCGGGCAAGAGCGCCGATCTGATGGCGAAGACGGAGCGGGTGGAGATCACGATCTTGTCGGCGGACAGCGTGACCGTGAATCGGGCGCCGGTCTCTCGGGTCCAGATGAACATGCTGGTCCGGCCGCTGCTCGAGCTCAGCTCGACGAAGACCGTCGTGATCCGATGCGCCGACGAGGTTCCGAACGGCGCGTTCGTGAACGTGCTCGACGAGGCGAAGCGGTGCGGCGCCGCCCGGATCGCCGTGGTGGGAGGCTGACATGCGCACCCGGCTAAGCGGCGAACGACATGGATTGATCGCGAAGATCAACGTGGTGCCGCTCATCGACGTTTGTCTCGTGCTCGTCATCATCCTCCTGGTCACGGCGCCGATGATGGTGCAGTCCGACCTGCCGGTCGATCTGCCCCAGGCGAGAACGCGCGAGGCCGAGGACGAACGAAACGTGAGCATTACGCTCTCGTCGGGCGGCGACCTGGCGGTGGACGACGTGCGCGTGTCCCGGGAACTGCTGGGAGCGACGCTCCAAGCCCGGCTCGCGGAGAAGGGCAACGAGAACGTGCTCGTCGTGGTCCGCGCGGACTCGAATGCTCCGTACGTCGCGATTCGAGAACTTCTGGATCAAGCTCGCACCGCGGGCGCGGCGCGGATCGCCATCGCGACGCGTCAGAAGACGGAGGTGGAGCGGTGACCGCATCGATTCTGAAGCTGGACTTGGAGGAGGCTCGGCGCCGGACGCGGTGGACGATGACCGCAAGCATCGTCCTGCACGCGCTCCTCTTCCTTTGGATCGCGACGCAAAAGTCGATCGCGGTCGATCTTCCGCTCGTTACCGAGATCACGCTCCTGACGCCGGGTGAGCTGGCCGCGATGGCGGCTCCCGCGCCGGCAGCCCCGGCGGCGGCGGCGAATTACGAGACGGGTGCCGTGAGTCGCACGGTTTCGCGCGACACGCGCTTCGAGCGCTCGGAGAAGGACGCGGATCTGGCCCTCGACCCGGCGACCGATCGGTCGATGGTGGATCAGATGACCGCCCGGCTCGCGGCGATGACGCGCCAGGATCGGCCCGCTACGACCGGCACGGCCACGACCAAGATTCCCGCCTCGATGTTCGGCTCGAGCCCGGCCACGGTCTCCGGAACGGGCACCGGCGCCGCGGTCTCGTTGAGCCGAGGCGCCGCGCTGTCCGGAGGCGGTGCCTTGCCGCTCACGCGAGGCGGCACGGGCGGCGGGCCCGCAACGCTCTCGCCGGGCGGGATTCCGGGCGGCAA
>DATEND010000351.1:0-5328 GCA_035275245.1 Candidatus Eiseniibacteriota bacterium | reverse complement strand
CCCCGAGATCTCCGGTGGGCTGATTGGATTCGCCAGACCGCACCAAGGCTAGAGCGCGCTAGGTGAAGTCCTAGCTACAGCCACCTCCGCTGATCCGTTCACCATTACTGTCGTGCACTGGACCACCTCCTTTCCGCGATGCAAAGATGCTCGTACCGAGGCCGGTCCGTGTCAATACTTAATCAACTTTTGGCCATCGCGGCCAAGAGGAGCTTCACGATTTCCTCCCCGACCGCCTCCTGGGCCTCCACCGTCGCGGCCCCGACGTGCGGCGTCGAGACGACGTTCGGCAGGTTCACGAGGGTCCGGTCCTCCGGCGGCTCCACGGCAAAGACGTCGAGCGCGGCTCCCGCGAGGTGTCCCGAACGAAGCGCCGCGATCAAGGCGGCCTCGTCGACGAGCCCACCCCGGGCGGCATTCACGAGAATCGACCCCTTCGGCATTCGCGCGATCTCGGCGGCGCCGATCCGGCCCTTGGTCTCCGGCGTGATCGGCGCGTGCAGCGTGACGATGTCGGCCCGTCCGAGGAGCGCCTCGAGCGTCATCGGCTCGACGCCCAGCGCGCGCGCGTCGGCTTCGGGAACGAGCGGATCGTGCCCGATGCAGGTCATCTCGAAGGCCCGGGCGCGCTGCGCCACCGCGCGGCCGATCTTGCCCAGGCCCACGATCCCGAGCGTCTTCCCGCGGAGCTCCCGGCCCTGGAAGCGCGTCTTCTCCCATTCGCCGGACCGCATCGAGGCATCGGCGGCCGGGATCTTGCGCATGAGGCCGAGCAAGAGTCCGAAGACGAGCTCGGCCACCGCGACCGCGTTCGCGCCGGGCACGTTCAGGACGCCGATCCCGCGCTCCTTGGCGGCGGCGACGTCGATGTTGTCGAGGCCGGCGCCGGCGCGGGCGACCCAGCGGAGGCGTGGCGCGGCGTCGATCAGGCGGCGCGTCACCTTCGTGGCGCCGCGGACGATCCACGCGTCGATCTCGCGCACCAACGGAATGAGCGCGTCCTCGGAGAGCCCCTTCACCTCTTGGACCGTGAGGTCGGGCGCGGCTTTCAGGTTGGCGATGGCCTGCGCGGAGAGCGGATCGCTGACCAGGACGAGACGGTTCGGCATGCGGTGGACTCGGATTCTGGGTGGGCGGCTACGCGACGGAGGTCGCGGCGGTGGAACCGGAACGGCGATAGGCCTCGACCGCGGCGCGAACTCCGGCGCCCGGCTCTACCTTGAACCCGTTGTCGGCCAGGGCGGCCTCGAACGCGTCGATCATTCGCAGAATGTCGCCTTCGTCGTAGTAGCCGATGTGTCCCAGGCGGAAGATCTTGCCCTTCAGGCGATCCTGGCCGCCCGCGATCTTGACCCCGTAGGCCTTCTCCATGGCCTTGATCACGGCGCCGCCGTCGACGCCCGCGGGGCCCGTCACGGCCGTGACCGCGTTCGAGGGAACCTCGGCGAAGAGCGAGAGCTTGAGCGCGCGAACGGCGGCCCGCGTGGCGTCCGCGTTCTTTCGATGGCGCGCGAACACCTTCTCGCGGCCCTCCCTCGTCATCAGGGTCGCGGCCGCGTGCGTCGCCAGGACGAGCGAGATGCCGGGGGTGAAGGGCGTGTCGCCCTTCTCGAGCGCCGTCTTCGCCTTCAGGAGATTGAAGTAGAAGCGCGGCAGTTTCGCCTTCTCGGCGGCCTCCCACGCGCGGGGCCCGAAGCAGACGTAGCCGAGCCCGGGCGGGATCATCATCCCCTTCTGCGATCCCCAGACGACGCCGTCCAAGTCGGACTCGTCGAAGTGGAGGTCATAGACGCCGAACGAAGTAACCGCGTCGATCACGGTCAGCACGCCGCGCGCTCTGGCAGCGCGCGCGAATTCATGCACGGGGAAAAGGGCGCCGGTGGACGTCTCGCTGTGGGTCACGAACAGCGCCTTCGCCTTCGGATGCGCGGCGAGCGCGGACTCGACTTCCTCGACGGTGGCCACCCGACCCCACTCGACGCTCACCTTGTGCACCGTGAGCCCGTAGGCCTCGCCGATGCCGCGCCAGCGGTCGCCGAACTTGCCGCCCTCGACGACGATCATCTCGTCGCCGGGCGAAAGCAGGCTCACCACCGCCGACTCCATCGCGCCGGAGCCCGAGGCCGTCACGGTCAGGACCGGCTGCTTCGTGCCGAGGAGCTGCTCCAAGAGACGCGTCGTCTCGAGGAAGATCTGGCGGTACTCGTCGGTGCGGTGATGGATGATCGGGCGCGCCATCGCAGCGAGCACCTCGCTCGGCAGCTCGGTCGGACCCGGTGTGAAGAGAACCTTCTTCAATGCGCGTACGCCTGCTGTTTGTCGTCGGGCTCGCCCGGAACAACGCGGCGGGGCTCGTTCGGCTTGAGCGCGATCTCCAGCACCTCGTCCATCGTCTCGACGAGGCGGAACTCGACCCCTTGGCGCACGTAGTCCGGCAGTTCTTTCAAGTCCTTCTCGTTCTGCTTCGGAATGATGACCGTCTTGACCCCGGCCCGCGTGGCGGCCACGACCTTCTCGTTCAAGCCGCCGATCGGAAGCACGTTGCCGAGGAGCGTGATCTCGCCGGTCATCGCGACATCCTCGCGGGTCGCGACGCCGGTCAGGGCTGAAACGAGCGCCGTCGCCATCGTGATTCCCGCCGACGGGCCGTCCTTCGGAATGGCGCCCTCCGGTAAGTGCACGTGGATGTCCACTTCCTTGTAGAACTTCTTGTCGAGCCCGAGCGCCGCCGCCCGGGATCGGATGTAGGAAAGCGCGGCCTGCCCCGACTCGCGCATCGTCTCGCCGAGCTTTCCGGTCATGCTCAGGACGCCCGAACCCGGAAGGATGCCGACCTCCACGTTCAGGACGTCGCCTCCGACTTCCGTCCAGGCAAGCCCGGTCGCGACACCCACCCTGGACCGGCGCTCGATCTGGCTCTCGATGAATTTCGGCACGCCGAGGTAGTCGCCGAGGTTCGCCTCGGTGACCCGCATCGTCTTCGCTTTCTTCGCGGTCGCCTTCTTCTTCGCCACCTTACGGCAGATCGCGGCGATCTCCCGCTCGAGGCTCCGCACGCCGGCCTCGCGCGTGTAGTGGTTGATGACCGACTTGATCGCGTCCTCGGTGATCTTGGCGTCCTTCTCCTCCAGCCCGTGCGCCTTCAGGACCTTTGGAATCAGGAATTCCTTCGCGATCCGGATCTTCTCGAAATCCAGGTAGCCCGGCAGCCGCACGATCTCCATGCGGTCCGAGAGCGCGCCCGGAATCGAATAGAGCGAATTCGCGGTCGTGATGAACATGATCTGAGAGAGATCGAGGTCGACCTCCAGATAGTGGTCGTTGAACGTGTGGTTCTGCTCCGGATCGAGCACCTCCAGAAGAGCCGACGCCGGGTCGCCCCGGAAATCGGTCCCGAGCTTGTCGATCTCGTCCAGGAGGAGCACGGGGTTTCGCGACCCGGCCTTCTTCAGCGCCTGCACGATCCGCCCCGGCATCGAGCCGATGTACGTGCGCCGGTGTCCCCGAATCTCGGCCTCGTCGCGCACGCCGCCGAGCGACATCCGCGCGAACTTCCGTCCGAGCGCCCGCGCGATGGACTTGCCGAGCGACGTCTTCCCCACGCCGGGCGGTCCCACGAAGCAAAGGATGGGGCCCTTCAGGCTCCCGGACAGCTTCATCACGGCCAGGTACTCGAGAATGCGCTCCTTCACCTTCACGAGGCCGTAGTGATCCTCGTTCAAGATCTTCTCGACCTGGGTGATGTCGGCATTGTCCTCGGTCATCACCGCCCAGGGCAAAGACACGAGCCAGTCGATGTAATTCCGAACGACGGTGGCTTCGGGGCTCATGAAGGACATCTTGCCGAGCTTGTCGAGCTCCTTCATGGCCTTCTCGTGGACGTCCTTCGGCATCTTCGCCTTCTTGACCTGCTGCGTCAGCTCCTCGGCCTCGTTCGAGAACTCGCTCGCGTACCCGAGCTCCTTCCGAATCGCCTTGAGCTGCTCGTTCAGGTAGAACTCTTTCTGGTTCTTCGTGACCTGGTTCCGCACCTGCCCTTCGATCTTGCGCTCGAGCTTCAAGATCTCGAGCTCGCTCGCGAGCGTCTTCGAGAGGAGACGGAATCGCTCGAGCAGGTCGTCCTGCTCCAAGATCTGCTGCTTCACGCCCACCTTGAGGAGCACGTGGGAGGCTACCGTGTACGAGAGCAGCACCGGGTTCGTGATGTTGTTCGCCGTCGCCAGCACCTCGTCCGGCACGCGCCGGTTCAGGTGCACGTAGTCGTTGAACGACGCGAGCACGTTTCGGATCAGCGCTTCCAGGGAGGCGTCCTGCTTCGCGTCGTCCTTGATGACGGCCACCGAAGCGGACATCGAGTCGTCGCCCGAGAAGAACTTCTTCGCGCGGCCCCGGCAGATGCCCTCGACCAAGACCCGCATGGTGCCGTCGGGCAGGCGGAAGAGCTGCAGGACGCGCACGATCGTCCCGACGCGGTAGAGATCCTTCGCGGCGGGATCGGCCACCTCGGGCCGGCGCTGGGCCAGCACGAACACGACGCGATCCTTCTGCACGGCGGCCTCGATCGCGTTCACGGACGCGGCACGGCCGACGAGAAGCGGAATCGTCATATAGGGGTAGATCACGACGTCTCGGAGCGGGAGAAGCGGAATCTTATCCCGAATCTCGAACACCTCGCCGTCGCGTTCGACTCGGATCATGGGGTTCCTCGGGTTGGTTTTCGTTTGGGAATCAGGCTTCCTTGCGGCGTCGGTCTCCGCGGAAGGCCAAGATCGGTTGTGCCTTTTTCTCGATGACGTCGCGGGTGATCGTGCAACCGACCACTTCGAGCCGCGACGGGATTTCGTACATGAGGTCGAGCATCCCCTCTTCGAGCACGGCGCGAAGCCCGCGGGCTCCCGTGCCGCGCTTCAGGGCCAGCTCGGCCACCGCCTCGAGTCCGTCTTCGGTGAACTCGAGCTTGACGCCCTCCATTTCGAAGAACTTCTGGTATTGCTTCGCGATCGCGTTTTTCGGCTTCGTCAGGATCTCGATGAGCGACGCCTTGTCGAGCGAGTCGAGGACGCCGGTCACCGGGAGGCGGCCCACCAGCTCGGGAATGAGCCCGTAGCGCAGCAGGTCCTCCGGCTCCACGAGGGCCAGAAGCTCCCCGAGGTTCCGTTCCTTCTTGCTCTTGATCTCGGCGCCGAAGCCCATCGCCTTCTGGCCGACGCGGCGCTCGACGATCTTCTCGAGCCCTTCGAACGCGCCGCCGCAGATGAAGAGAATGTCCTTCGTATTCACTTCGATGTACTTCTGCTGCGGATGCTTCCGGCCGCCCTGGGGCGGCAC
>DATEND010000350.1:0-4432 GCA_035275245.1 Candidatus Eiseniibacteriota bacterium | reverse complement strand
ACACCGTGACCCACTTGCGCGAGCACATGAAGACGGGTCTTCGCCACGCCGGCGTCACCGAGGTGGATGACGTCCTGCGCGCTTTTTTCACCACGTTCCTCCCGGAGCGCCGCGAAGCGGTCTACCGGGACTCGTACCTGTAACGGAACCGATCGCGCTCGCCGCGTGATCCGTTCCACTCGACCCAAGGAGGCGTCGCCTTGTTTCATCGATCGCTGTTCCTCTCCTGCGCCGCGTCGCTCGCGGCGGGACTTCTGATGGTCCTCGTCCCGGGAACCTCCGACGCGGCCGCCGCGGCGAAGAACCCGCCGCTCTTCTACCGGGATCGGCCCGACGCCGCGGCGTTCAGAACGGCCTCCGAGGGAGAGCTCAAGGAGGCGGAGGCCGCGCTCGCACGGCTCCTCGCGGTCAAAGGGAAACGCACCGTCGAGAACACGCTCAAGCCGTACAACGAGGTCGTGCTCCACGCCGACAACGCCGCCTACCAGGCAGGCCTGATGGAGTCGGTGCATCCCGATTCGGGGTTCCGCTCCACGGCGGAAGGGGTCACGCAGGCGGCGCAGAAGTTCCTGAGCGCTTTGAGCCTGAATCGCGGCGTCTACGATGCGATCCAGGCCGTGGATGTCTCGAAGGAGGCGCCCGACACGAGGTACCTCGTCGAACGCACGCTGCGGGACTTCCGCCGCTCGGGCGTCGACAAGGACGACGCCACCCGGGCCAAGATCACGGCCCTCCGGGAGGAATTGGTCAAGATCGGCCAGGAGTTCGACAAGAACATCCGGAACGACTCCCGCTTCATCGAACTCACGAGCGTGGACGAGTTGAAGGGGCTTCCCGAGGACTACATCAAGAGTCACCAGCCCGGACCCGACGGGAAAATCAAGATCTCGATCGAGTATCCCGACCGCTTTCCGGTCATGAACTACGCGGAGAACGGCGAGGTGCGCCGGCGCCTCTACATGGAGCGGATGAACCGCGCCTATCCCCAGAACATGGAAGTGCTCGATCGGATGATCGCGAAGCGCCACGAGCTGGCGCAGCTTCTCGGATACAAGACGTGGGCCGACTACGTCACCGAGGACAAGATGATCAAGAGCGCCGCGCGGGTCTCGGAATTCATCGACCGCCTGTCCGCGCTCACCGTGGCCGCGTCGAAGGAGGAGTACAAGATCTTCCTGAAGGCGCGGCAGGCCGACGACCCCAAGGCGACGACCGTCGAAAACTGGGAGTACGGCTACTACTCCAACAAGGTGAAGAAGAGGGACTACGACTTCGACTCGCGCGAGGCGCGTCCTTATTTCGCGTTCACGCAGGTGAAGAAGGGCGTCATGGACGTGACGTCGAAGATCTTCGGGGTCTCGTTCAAGAAGATCGACAACGCGACGGTCTGGCATCCGACCGTGGACGCGTATGAGGTATGGGACGGCGGCAAGATGATCGGCCGGTTCTTCCTGGACCTCCATCCCCGGCCCGGCAAGTTCAACCACGCCGCCCAATTCCTCATTCGCCAGGGATGCGCCGGATATCAGCTGCCGGAGGCCGTGCTCGTCTGCAACTTCCCCGGCGACGAACCGAACGATCCGGGCCTCATGGAGCCGGGCGACGTCGAGACGTTTTTCCACGAATTCGGACACCTGCTCCACTCGATCTTCGCGGGAGGTCAGCGCTGGGAGCCGCTCGCCGGAATCTCGACCGAGTGGGACTTCGTCGAGGCGCCGTCGCAGATCCTCGAGGAGTGGGTGCGCTATCCGTCCTCCCTGCAGTCCTTCGCGAAGCACTATCAGACCGGCGAGCCGATCCCGACGGCCATGGTCGAGAAGATGCGGCGCTCCGACGCCTTCGGCCGCGCGACCGACACCGCCTTCCAGGTGCTCCTGACCACGATCTCGCTCCGCATGTACGACAAGGAGCCGAGCAAGGTGAACACGGACAAGGTCGTGGAGGAGGCCGAGGTTTCGATCATGCCGTTCCCGAGGGTGCCGAACACGCACTTCCAGACGAGCTTCGGGCACCTCGACGGATACTCCGCGATCTACTATACGTATCAGTGGTCGCTCGTGATCGCGAAGGACCTGTTCAGCAAATTCGACACGACGCGCATGCTCGATCCCGCCGTGCCGACGCAATACCGGAAAACGATTCTCGCGGCGGGCGGAACGAAGCCGGCGGAGACCTTGGTGCACGACTTCCTGAAGCGGGATTTCGACTACAAGGCCTACGAGGCGTATCTGCGGGAGGGCGTGAAGTAACGACGGGTCCGCGCGGGCGGAGCGTGGGGTGCTAGCGAACTAGCGCTTCGCGCTTCGCTCCACGCGAAGCGGCGTGAGCACTTCCTTCTCGAAGCGGGCGGCGTCGAACGCCTTGTCGAGGTACGGCAGGATGACCTCGTCGGTCACCGCGAAGTGCGCCGCGATGAGGCCGAGAATTCCGTAGGAAAGGTGCATGAGACGTCCCGGTGGCGACCCCGCCGCGATCGCCTTCTCCAACGCCTCGCAGCGCCGCATCACCAGCTCGTGCTCGAAGCGCGCCGTCTCGGTCAGCTTCGACCCCTCTCCGGCGGCCCAGTCGGCGGCGGGATACAACGTGTACTCCTCCGCGCGCGCGTGCGGCGCGATGCGGCGCTTGACGAATTCGAGCACCTCCCGCGCCATCGAGAACTGATCCAGGGTCGTATACTCGTGCATCTTCTCGAGGCGTTCCGCCAGCCCGTTCAACATCCCGAGCAGGTCGGAGTGCTCCGCGCGAAGCGGCGCGGTGGCGCGCGCGCCGGGGCTCGGGCCGGTCGGCTTGAAGCCGACCGGGGGCGTTCCGGGAGGGGGTTTCGATGGCGTCATGAGCAGCCAGTCTCGTTGTTTCCCGGGCGGCTGTCAATCCACTGTTGCGCGGCCCCGGAGCGTGACCTAGGTTCAGTGGCCGGACCGTTTCAGTGAGACGCCTCCCCTCCACCGCGGAGCACGATCCAATGAAGATCGCAATCGGCGCCGACCACGCCGGTTTCCAGCAGAAGGAACGACTCAAGGCCCTGCTCGCCGCGCGCGGCCACGCCGTGCTCGATCTGGGCACCACGTCCGCCGAATCGACGGACTACCCCCCCTACGCGTTCAAGGTCGCGGAGGCAGTGCGCGACGGAGCGGCCGAGCGCGGCATCCTGCTCTGCGACTCCGGGAACGGCATCGCGATCGCGGCCAACAAGGTCGAGGGAATCCGGGCCGCCATCGTCGTCAACGAGTGGCAGGCGGAGATGTCGCGGCGTCACAACGACGCCAACGTGATGGTCCTGGGCTCCGCGATGACGAAGGAAGACGAGGAGGCCAAGATCCTCGACGCGTGGCTCAAATCCCCGTTCGACGGGGGCCGTCACGCGCGCCGCGTGGGACAGATCTCCGAGTACGAGCAGGCCCGAAACCGAGGGCCCGAGCGCTCGCGGAGTTCCTGACGTGCCGGCCGGGTTCGTCCGCCAGACGGAGCGCCTAGGGGCCCTCGAGGGCGTCGCGCGTGACGCCGTCAAGCGCCTCACGGACGAAGACGCGGTCGCGCGCATCGCCGCGCGCGGCGCCAACGTTTGGAAGGACGATCCCGCGCACGCGGCGATCATCCGAAACCGGCTCGGCTGGCTCGACCTGCCCGACTGGCTTCGAACGCACGTCGAGGAGCTCCGGAAATTCTCCGCCGAGGTTCGAGGCGAAGGGTTCACGCACGTTCTCCTGCTGGGAATGGGCGGCTCGAGCCTCGCCCCCGAGGTCCTCGCGCGTTGCCTTCGGGCCGGGCCCGGCGCGCCGACCCTCGACGTGCTCGACGCGACCGACCCGGCGGCGGTCCTGACCGCGGGAGCCGCGGCGAAGCTCGAGCGCACGTTCTTTCTCGTCGCGAGCAAATCCGGATCGACGATCGAGACGCGATCGCAGTACCGGTACTTTCGCGCGTGCGTCGAGGAAGCCGGAGTCCCGAATCCGGGCCGGCACTTCGCGGCGATCACCGACGCGGGCTCTTCCCTCGAGCGCCTCGCCGGCGAGGAGAAATTTCGTCGTGTCTTCCTGAATCCGGGCGACATCGGCGGGCGCTACTCAGCGCTTTCTTACTTCGGCATGGTCCCCGCCGCCCTTCTCGAGCTCGACCTGGACGCGATCCTGGACCGGACCGAGGTCGCGCGCCGCGAGTCGCTCTCCCCCGAGCCCGAACGAAACGGCGCGCTTCGACTCGGCGCGCTCCTCGGCGCGGCGGCACGCGAGGGGCGCGACAAGCTGACCATCTTGACCACGCCGGACCTGAGGCCGCTCGGCTACTGGATCGAGCAGCTCGTGGCCGAGAGCACCGGTAAGGAAGGAACGGGGATCGTCCCCGTGGAAGGAGAGCCGCGCGGCCCGGCGCATCACTACGGCGACGATCGGTTGTTCGTCGCGATTCGCTTCGAGGAAGAGTCCGATCCCGATCT
>DATEND010000349.1:0-2359 GCA_035275245.1 Candidatus Eiseniibacteriota bacterium | reverse complement strand
TGGTCATCATCCTTTCCGATCTGCTCGACGAGCCCGAGCGGATCGCCGACGCGATCCATCACTTCCGCCACCGGAAGCACGAGGTGCTGGTCTTCCACGTTCTCGACCCGCAGGAGGTTTCCTTCGCGTTCGAGCGAGAGGCCGTCTACGTGGACTCCGAGAGCGGCGATCGCGTGACCACGCGGCCCCAAGAGTTGAGAGGGGACTACCGCGCCCGGATCGACGCGTGGCGGGACCGGCTCCGCCAGGTCTGCATCGAAAAGCGGGCCGACTACGTTCCGCTCACCACCGATCAGCCCTACGACCGCGCGCTGCTCGAGTACCTGTCGAAGCGCGCGCGGCTCCTGTGATCCGACGGCGCGCTGAATAGACGATGCCCGTCTTCTCGTTTCTGAATCCGGCGTTCCTCTGGGCGCTCCCGGTCGCCTCGATCCCCGTGATCATTCATCTCTTGAGCCGGCGCCGGCTGCCCGAGATCTCCTTTCCGACCACTCGATTCTTGCGGGCGCTCGAGCCCAACGAGGTTCGTCGTCTCCGTCTCCGGGAGCTTCTCCTCCTCTTGTTGAGGACGCTCGCGCTCCTCTTTCTCGTCTTCGCGTTCGCGCGGCCCTCGATCACACCGCGGGGCGCCGTCACGCACGCGGCGGCGGCGGTCGGCATCCTGCTGGACGACTCCGCGAGCATGACCGCCCTCGACGAGCAAGCCCGGCCCCGCATCCAGGGCGCCCTCGCGCGCGCCACGGCGATCGCCCGGACGGCCCGCTCCGGTGACGAGCTCTACCTCGTCCGCTCGACCCGCCCGAACGACCCGGAAGGCGGACGCGCCCGGGATCGCGTGAGGCTCACGCAAACGATCGAGGGCCTCGAGCCGTCGGCGGTTCCCGCGCGCCTTCACGAAGCGGCGCGCTCGCTCCGCCTTGCCCTCGGACGAAGCGCGCTTCGGGAACGCGAGATCTACTGGATCACGGACTTCCAGCGAACGAACGTCACGCCCGAGGCGCGCGCGGAGATCGCCGAGGCGCTTCGCGCCGGAATCCGCGTTTACCTGACGCCCGTCGTGCAGGGAAGCGCGCCGAACCACGGTTTCGAGGCGGTCGATCCGGAGACGCGCCCCGGACCGGAAGGGCGCGGGCTCGAGGTGCGGGCCCGGATCGCGAATCACGGCGATTCGCCCAGCGATCGGCTGGCCATTCGCGTGCGGCGCGGCGACGCGCTGGTCGGTGGCGGGGACGCGACGCTTCGCGCCGGCGAGACGAAGTGGATCTCGATGCCGCTCGAGTGGGGCGCCGCACGCGACTCGGGCGGCGTGCCGGTCGTGGCCGAGACCGATGAGGACGCCTACCCGCTCGACGATCGGTGGTTCGCCGTGCTGGGCGCACCCCGAAGGCTCCGCGTCCTCCGAATCGCGGAAGCGCGCGCCGGAGCGCCGCCGCCGCGCTACGCCGCGCTGGCCCTCGATCCGGCGGGGAACGGCAGCTCGGGGTTCTCCATCGAGACGTCGGGGCCCGACGCCCTCGTCTCGCTGTCCCGCGCGAAGCAGGATGTCGTGCTGCTCGATGACGTGGCATCGCTCTCGGGCGCGGCCGAGTCGAGGCTTCGGGTCTTCCTTCGCGAGGGAGGCGGCCTGGTCGTCGCGCTCGGGCCGCATGCCGACGCCGACTACTATTCGCGGCGGCTCTTCCCGGGGATCATTCCGCTGTCGCTCGCGCGCGTGGAACGGGCGCCCGAGGGGAGCGCGTTCGAACTCCGCGCGCGGATCCCGGGCCACTCCGTGCTCGAGGGCCTCGCGGTGGGAGTGAACTCGCCCTTGACCCAGGCGCGTCTCACCGGGCTCATGCTCGGGCGCGCCGCCGTCGGCGCCGAGGTGGTCGTGCAAACGACCGGCGGCATTCCGCTTCTCGTGGCCGCGCCATCCGTCGCGGTATTTCTTTCCTCGCTCGCCGACGATTGGGGCGACTTCCCGTACTCCGGTGCGTTCGTGCCGCTCGTTCGGGGGATGGTCGCGCACGCCGCGCGAGCCGGGTCCGCTTCCGGAAGCGAGCCACGCGTCGGAGAACGCCCGACGGCCTCGCTCGCCGAGTCGCCCCGAGGCGTGATCTTCGTCCGCGGGCCCGCCGGCTACACGTCGCCCGCGGCGCTCGAAACCGAAGGCGCTCTCTACCGCGCGATCGCCGATGCCCCTGCGACCGCGCCCGGGTTCTATGTGTTCGAAGCGGGCGGCCGAACCGTGGCCACCGCGGCAGTGAATCCCGATCCGATCGAAAGCGACCTGAGCGAGATTCCGGCGGACTCGCTTCGCGACGAGGCGTCGGCGGTCGAAGCGCGCCCGGCGCGCGCCGGCGCGGTCGGCGGCGCGGGT
>DATEND010000348.1:0-6616 GCA_035275245.1 Candidatus Eiseniibacteriota bacterium | reverse complement strand
GGTTCCCTGCTGCTCCTCAAGGAATTCGGATACCTGACGGGAAACATCCTCCGCTACTGGCCCGTGCTCTTGATCGTCTGGGGCCTGGGCATGATCCTGGCCTCTCGGAAGGGCTAGGGGAACCCAACCGGGACTGATACGGTTATCCTTGTGATGATCCGAGCCAGGTCCATTCGCGGCACGCTCGCCGTCCTCGCCCTTGGTCTTCTCATGGCCTGGCTGGGCGCCGGCGTGCTGCACCATCACGACCCCGCGCCGAATTGCCAGCTCTGCAAGGTTGTCCATGGCGGCATTGCCGACCTGGCCCGCCTTTCGGACGCGCCGGCTCCGACGGTCCGCCCCGAGCGCCTGTCGCCGACCACGACGCACTCCCCCACCGAACGACTCGCCGCGATCCCGCGCGGCCGCGCCCCGCCGACCTCCTAGCCTCCTCCGAATTCCGTTTCGCAAGTTCCACACAATCTAGGAGGACACCGTGCGCCAGACACTTGGCGTCGTGTTCGCGCATGTCGCCCTGTTCCTCGCGATCTGGGCCGCCTGCGCGACCGTCGCATTCGCGCAAACTCCGTCGTCGCCGTCCGCGCTACCCGCGGGCGCGAGCCTGCTCAATCCGAACGTGAGCGTCATCGGGTGGTTTCAGGGAGAGGCCGGAGACCAAATCAACGAGGAAGGCTCGCAGGCATTCGCGCTTCGTGAGGCGGAGCTGGGCTTTCAAGCCAATGTCGATCCGTACAGCCGTGCCGACTTCTTCATCGCCGTGAGCCCCGAAGAGGGCGTCGATCTCGAGGAGGGCACGTTGTCCCTGGTCGCACTCCCGTCGGGCTTTGGCGCGAAGGTCGGCAAGTTTCGAAACAATTTCGGCAAGTTCAACCGCACGCACCCGCCGGAGACGCCGTTCGCGGACCGGCCGCTCGTGGCGGAGCGATTCTTCGGCGAAGAGGGGCTCGCGAGCATGGGCGCGTCGATTTCCTGGCTCGCGCCGCTTCCGTTCTACCTGAACTTCGACGCCGAGGCGACGAACACGCCCGAATCCGAGGAGGCGCCCGCCTTCGCGGCCTACCGCGGCAAAGACCTCCTCTGCGTGGGGCGCGTCTCGACGTTCGCGAATCTGGGCGAGGCGGCGAATCTGACGTTCGGCGTCTCGGTGGCGGACGGGGCGAACGGTTCCGCGCGGGCGGACTCGACGGGCCCCGTGGAGGCGCTCCGCGCGACGGTCTACGGCGGGGACGTCACCTTCCGTTGGAAGAACCCGCGGCGCGCGATCTATCGCTCGCTTCTCGCACAGGTGGAGTGGATGGAGCGCTCGGCCGAGGCGTTCGGCGGACCCGACGCGAAGCGAAGCGGCGGGTTCGCGATGGCCGAATACCAATTCGCGCGGCGTTGGCGTGCCGGCGGGCGCTACGACTGGTCCCGGTCGCTCGACGCGGCCGCTCCCGGGACGGCGACCGGTGCCCTCTACTACGTCACGTTCGCCCCGAGCGAATTCAGCCGCGTCAGTCTCCAGGCCCGAACTCGCGACTTCGAGGACGGCACGACCGAGTCCCGGTACTACCTCAAGACGACGTTCAACATCGGCCCGCACGGCGCACACCCGTTCTAGCCGAAGGAGAATAGGACCATGCTTCGACACATCAGATGCCTTCTCACATCGGCGCTGACCCTCGTGGTCGCCCTTGGATTCGGCGACGCGTCCGCGGCGGCCAAGCCGCTCCTCGTCGTCACGACCACGCAGGACCTCGCGTCGATTGCCGTCGAGATCGCCGGCGATCGCGCCCGCGTGGAATCGCTCACGAAGGGCTACCAGGACCCGCACTTCGTGGACGCGAAGCCCTCCCTCCTCGTGAAGCTCCGGAAAGCCGACCTCTTCGTGGAGGTCGGACGCGACCTCGAGGTCGGCTGGGTGCCGGGACTTTTGCAGAGCGCCCGGAACCCGCGCATCCAGGCGGGGGGCCCAGGCTTCGTCGACGCCTCCGCCGGCGTCGCGATCCTCGAGCAAGGCGCGAAGGTGGGGCGCGAGCAGGGCGACGTCCATCCGCTGGGCAACCCCCACCACTGGCTCAATCCCGCGAACGGGCTCGTGATCGCGGCGAACATCCGCGATGGACTCGCGCGCGTAGCACCCGCCGACAAGGCGACCTTCGACGCGCGATACGCCGACTTCGAGCGGCGGCTTCGGGATCGCATGGCCCGGTGGAAGAAGGACGCCGCCGACATGGGGCTCACGGGCCTCAAGGTCGTGACCTACCACCGCTCCTGGCCGTACTTCGCCGATGCGTTCGGGCTCCAGGTCGTCGACTACGTAGAGCCGCGTCCGGGCGTCCCGCCCGCCCCGCGACACATCCAGGAATTGACCGCCCAGATGAAGTCGGAGCGGATCCCGCTCCTGATCGTCGAGCCGTATTTCGATCCGAAGCTGCCGGCGCGCATCGCGCAGAATTCCGGAGCCGCGCTTTTGATCCTGCCGCCGTCGGTCGGCGCGAGCCCGGCGGCCAAGGACTACTTCTCCCTCTTCGACGTGCAGCTCGCCGCGATCCGGAAGGCGCTCGCCGGGCGGAGGAACCCGTGATGGACGCCGCCCAATTACTCCTCTGGCCCCTCCTCGCGTGCATCGCGATCGCGGGGATCCACGCGTACCTCGGATTCCACGTCGTGGAGCGCGGGGTCATCTTCGTCGACTTGGCGCTGGCGCAGGTCGCGGCGCTCGGCGCCACGCTGGGGTTCCTCCTCGGCCACGACCTTCATAGCCCGATCGCGGCATGGTTCTCGATCGGGTCGGTCGTCGTGGGCGCCGCGGTCTTGGCACTCCTCAAGGCCGAGAAGCGGCGCATCCCACAGGAAGCATTCATCGGCATCGTCTACGCCGTAGCCGCGGCGGGAGCGATCCTGATCGTGGATCGCACGCCCGAGGGCGCGGAGCACATCAAGTTCATGTTCGTCGGAAACCTGCTCGCGGCGTCGGCGGCCGAGGTGGGCTGGCTGGCGGCGCTCTACGCGGGCATCGGCGCGCTTCACATCCTCTGGCGGAGGCCGTTCTTCGCCATTTCGCGCGGCCAAACGGAGGGAATGAGCCGGACCGCCGTGCGCTTCTGGGACTTTCTCTTCTATCTGACGTTCGGGCTCGTCGTCACGCAGTCCGTCGCCGTCGCCGGCGTGCTGCTCGTGTTCTCGTACCTGATCGTGCCGTCGGTGATCGCCATGCTCCTCGCGGACGGAGCGCGCGCCCGGCTCGCCATCGGGTGGATCACCGGGGTCGTGGTCTCGATCGTCGGAATGGTCGCGTCGTACCACTTCGACCTCCCGACTGGAGCCGCGGTCGTGACGACGTTCGGCGCGACGCTGGCCCTCGTGCTGGTCTACCGGGGGGCGATCGCGCGCTGACCTAGGGCAGGGCCAACAGGAGCTCGTACGCCCGCGAATGAATGTACGCCCATGTTGCACTGCCATTGCCAGGTATGTTCAGGATGAGGGTGAGCATGACGCGACTTCTCTGTACGGCAGGATTTTGAAGCATCGGATAGGCGACGGAATCGTACGGATACCTTTCCAGGGCCGTGATCAGAACGGCCTCGGGAGTGTCTGCGTCTCGAACCAGCATGGGCATGAATCCAGCCTCGAACAACCATCGGTCGGAGGGATGGAGCGAGCCCGCCTGAAGGGCGTCCCAGGTGTCCTCAGAGAAAAGGTAGGTATCGTCAGCGGTGATATCAAACATCGCCAAATCATCGGGATTATGGAACATGTCCTCATGAAACACCCATCCGACTCTTGATCCATACTTGAGGCCCCACGCCTCGCTGTAAAAGTCGCCCGCAAGATCGTAGTGAATGTCTCCATACCGGAGTCTAAAGAACATCACCTCGCCACCGTCGAGAGGGACGAAGCCGTGCCAAGCTTGCGGCTTTGGCACTTCCTCGTTCGCGATGAAGAGATCGATGGGGGTGGGGACCACGTGAACGATGGTCGGAGGCGCTGGCGCGGGCGCAACGACCTTGTGATCGCAGCCCAGCGGACCAAAGGTCCCAACCGCCAACAGAACCCAGGCGAAACGGTGGTGCATCGCGATCCTCGTTTAGCGCCGGGGGCGCGCTCGGCTTGGCAGCCTTGAATCTAGCCTCCAATTCCAACCCTTTCCATGCCAAATAGATCGAACCTGTCAGTCCCCCCGCCAGGCAGCTCAATCACGCCAACAATTGAATATTTGGACCGGAATCGTTGAAGGCTGAACTTTCGGCCGGCACGAACGGAACCGAGGCCCGTACTAGGGGGACAAGGCCATGTGGCGAAAGCTCTTGGGGACCCCGCACGATGTCGCGATCTTCGTGGTTCGGGTGGCCCTGGGCGGGATGATCTGGGCACATGGGGCCCAGAAATTCCTGGGATGGTTCGGCGGACATGGGTGGATCGACACGTTGCGGTTCTTCGAGCACTCGCTTCACATCCCGGCCCCACTCGGGGCGGTCGCGATCCTCACCGAATTCTTCGGCATGGCGGCGCTGGTCCTCGGGCTCTTCGGCCGGGTGTTCGCGGCCGGGGCCGCGACGATCATGGTCGTGGCGGTCGCGACGATTCACCACAAATTCGGCTTCTACATGAACTGGTACACCGATCCCAATCGCGGCGAAGGGTTCGAGCTCCACTTCCTCGCGTTGGCCATGGCGGTAGCGATCATGATCCGCGGCAGCGGCGCGTGGTCCTTCGACAGACTTCTCGTGCGAGACCGGACGCAGCGCCCGTAAGGGCGGAAAGGACGAGGATGGGCTCCCATTACCGAGGCACCGAAGAGGAACTGCGGTCGCTCAACACGTACATCAAGCTGATGCGGGGCGCGGGCAGCGTCGCCGTGCGTTTGGAGCGCCGGCTGGCGGAGGCAGGGCTGACCGAACGGCAATTCGGCGTTTTGGAGACGCTCCACCATCTCGGGCCGCTTCCGCAGTGCGACCTCGTGAAGAAGCAGTTCACGACGGGCGGCAACATCACGTTCATCGTGGACAACCTCGAGCGGGCGGGGCTCGTCGAGCGGCAGCGGAACCGGGACGACCGGCGCTACGTCACCGTCCACCTGACCGAGAAGGGACGCGAGCGGATCGCGACGGTCCTCCCCCGCCACGTGTCGGAGATCGTGGAAACGTTGTCCGTGCTCACCCCGGCCGAGCAGGTTGAATTGGGCCGGCTCATGAAGCGGCTTGGCGTTACGGAGGAGACGGCGGCCGTAGGGCGGCGGTAGACTGCGGGACGGCCTGAAACTCCCAGCGCCTTTGGCGCGTAGGGAGGGGAAAGGCATTTCCACCGCAGGAGACCGTCCCATGACCCGGAAGCAGACCGTTATTCTGGTTTCCCTCCTGGCGTTCGTCTGCCTTGCGATCGGCGTTGTTTGGACCCTCCGCACCCAGCCCCCCACGCACAAGGCCTGGTGGGCCGGCAAGAATCCCAACGTGCGCATCGAAGTTTGGGAGGAGGGCAAGGACATGGCCACCGTGGGCATGACCTTCAAGAAGAAGACGCTCGACACCATGATCGGGTTCGGGATGTCCCCCACCTTCGACGTCGACGATCATGGGAAGCGATTCCGATTCAAGCACGTGTGGAAGCAGCTGCAGGCACTCCCGCCTCGGGAACGCATGGTGATGCGCGAGGACGAGGGCGCGATCTATCTGTGGATCGAGACGGACGAGATCAAGCCGCCCCCGCTGACGGCGGAGTCGGTGGCGTCGGATTCGACACCGAGCTGGGATCCCTAGGGAGCGAGGCTACCGGCGGACGACGTACGTCTTCGCGAGCATGTCGTGCAGCGCCTGCTTTCGCTCTGTGAACGCAGCCATGATGTAGCCGATGTTGAATGGAATTCCGGACAGGATCTTGGCCCAGAATCGCCCGGTGGCCCTTGCAAACGAGATCCGCCGCCCTTCGTAGTCAATCACCTTGAGTCCCAAGATTTGCTTCCCGAGCGTTCCTTGCCCGGCGGACGATTCGAGAAGCGCGAAGTAGAGCCACGTAGCTGCGAAGGCAAACGGGAGGAGAAGAAGGAAGAAGAGCGCTCTGGCCCCTTCATCCGACTGCGAAAGGTTGCCGACGACGCTCGCCATCATGAATACCGCGGCGGTCGGAAGCGAAATGATGAGGGAGTCCATGAAGTTGGCGACCCACCGGATCCAAAACCCGGCGTACCGAGCGGGCGCAGCCGCTGTCGCCGTAGCACCCGGCGGCGTTGCGGCGGGCGGCGGCGCGGCCACGGACGGCGGAGCGGCAGGCATCGGCGCATGCGCGATCATCGGCTCCGGAACCGCCGGTCTCGAGACCGCGACCCGGGCGCCGCAATTGGGGCAGAATCCGGCCGACTCATCCACCTGAGCGCCGCACTGCGTACAGAACATCGGGAACTCCTTTCGGTCGGATGTCCCGAGGCGGACTGAGGGCTCCTTCGTCGCTGCTAGGGCAGGAACCGCTCCGGGTGCGCGATCTTCTCCGGTAGATACGTCTCCATCACGTAATTCAGACCGTGCGCGGCGAGCGCCTGCTGCTCGGCGCGGACCCCCATTCCCATCAGCTGCTCCATCGCCTTCGCCCACGGCTTGTGGTGCTGGAAGAACGGGTCGTTCTTGATCGCGTCCTTCGCGCG
>DATEND010000347.1:0-2243 GCA_035275245.1 Candidatus Eiseniibacteriota bacterium | reverse complement strand
TCCCGAGCAAGCTCCCTGTTCTCGATGTAGAGCAACGATTGCACGACGACCGGGGGGATCTGATTGAAGCTTCGGTAGGCCGCCGCATCCCGCGCCGCGTCATAGAGCGTGTCGCCGTCCGCGCCGCAGATGACGAGCCCCACGTTCGTGGGCTGGGCCTGAGGAGGGGTCACTCCTCGTCGGGCGGCGAAGGCGAGCGGCGGGGAGAACCGAGCTTGCGAGACGACTCGGTATCCCTGCCGCTCCAGACGGCGGGAAAAATCCACGACTCGGGTGTAGCCGCGTCGTTCGTCCCAAGGCCCGTCTTTTGGAAACACGATTCGCGGACTCGACCCGAGCTCCACGGTGTACGTCAGCGTCGAAGCGAACGCCGATAGAAGCCGTGCCTGCACCGTGGATGTCTGGAACTCCCAGACGGCAAAGACCGCGATCGCCGTGAGCCAGATCGCCGTCCGGACGCCCCGTGGGAGAAGGCGAAAACGCTCAAAGAAGAGGCGGAGGTATCCAGGAAGATCGTGGATGAATTCGACGAGAAGGTCCCAGGCGCGGCGGGCCAGCACGCGGGCCATGGCCCAGAGCCACGCCGCAAGCTGGTGCACGATGGGGTGCAGCCGATGTTCTAGAACGGCTAACGTCCGCCCGGCCGACGGGACGATCGATCTTAGAAGGCTCAGCGATTTCACGACTTCGTACCTTTATCGGCGCGGCCCCCCGGTCGACAGGCACTGCATCACGTGTAGAGCAGGAACTGTTCCGGACGGGGGAAGGTCATGAGGGCATCTCAAAATGAACGACCGGATTCATCTCTCATCTCCTCCATCTCCGTTGATGTCTTCTGCCATGCGCTGCTCTGCGCGGTCGTCGATGCCGGCGCCCACGCGTGAAGGCCGCCGGCTCGTGAAGCGGCCAGCACGCGTTCCGGGAACGCGGGATCGACGGCCAGCGTCCAGACGCGGTCGGAACCAAGGCCGTTGGTGGGCATCCGATCCCAGGTGGATCCGCCGTCGACGCTCCGGAAGACGCCGCCCCAGGTGAAGTCGCTCACGTAGATCGTGCGTCCGTCCGGGCTCATCGCGATTCCGGTGAGGTCGGAATGCGGGAGTCCGCCGTTCACCCGGCGCCAGGTCGTGCCCAGGTCGGAGGAGCGGAAGAGTCCACCCGTCGTGGTGGCGAACAGGGTGCGGCTGCTGGATGGTACGAAGGCGAGCGCGTGAGGCGTGACATTGAGGGCGAGCGACGCGCGGCGCCATGACTTGCCGCCGTCCAAGCTCCGAAGGAATCCGGATTTCGTGGCGGCCACGACCAGGCTCTGATTGCTGGGCGATGCCGCCAGCGCGAAGATTTCCTCCTCGCTCCCGGCAACGGGCCGGATCCACGACTCGCCGCCGTCCGAGCTGTGCAGTAGGCCCGTGCCGGTGGCGGCAACGAGCCGCCCGGCCTCGAGCGCCAGCAGGTCGCTCACGCGGGATTGAAGCTCTTTGCCGTCGAGGGTCGTTGTCACGCGCGTCCACGCCTTCGCGTCCGGCGCTCGTTGGAACATGCCGTTGTCCGTGCCGGCGAGAATCGTGTTGCCCTGGAGCGCCAGCGAGAGCACCTCGCGCCCATCCAAGCCGTCGCCCAGGCGGACCCATCGCCCCGCGCTACCCTGCGACACGAACACGCCGCCGTACCCTGGGGCGCCGCGCACCACGACGATGAGACGATCATCGGCGGTGTCGAACATGAGCCTGTACACGAACCGCTCCGAGAATCCGGTATTGCTCGAGACCCAGGTGCGGCCGCGATCCACGCTACGGAGAACTCCAGCCCCCTCGGTGCTGAGGAGAATCGTGCCTCCGGGCAGTGCGATCACGGCGTTGATGACCAGTCGCTTGGAGGTCGTCCGCGACCACGTGGCGCCGTTGTCTTCGCTGATCCAAAGCCCCTGCGTCGTGCCTGCAAGCAGGAGGTTCGGATCCTCGCCGATCTGACGGAACGCGCGCGTCCGTCGTGCGGAGAAGGGAATCCCCTTGAGCTTCGTCCATTCCGCGCCACCCTCCGTCGAGCGGTAGATGCCCGTGCACGCGGTGGCGTAGATGGTTTGCGGGTCGCGGGAGTCGGGGGTCAACGTCATGACGTCCGAGTCGTCGATCATTCCGTTGTGTACGGGGATCCACGAGGCGCCGCCGTTGACGGTCTTCCAGGCCAGGTGCCGGGTTCCGGCATAGATCACTTCCGGATCGGTCGGGTCGAACGCCAACGAT
>DATEND010000346.1:0-3800 GCA_035275245.1 Candidatus Eiseniibacteriota bacterium | reverse complement strand
CCGGTGCTGAGGACCCCGCCGACGCCGTCCGCCGCGGCGGCGATCTCGCCGGCGGAGCGGCTCCCCGCTCCTTTGCGCAAGAGCTCGCCCATCAAAGCACCCACGCCCTCCTTCCCCGGAGGGTCGGTGAGCGATCCGCCCCGAACGAACGCCAGAAACGCGATCAACGGCACGTCGTGTTTCTCGGCGAGCACGAGGAGCGCGCCGTTGGGCAGGCGAACTTCGCGCGACGACGGGAGCGTGACGCCGCGCGTGTCCGCGGCGGGCGCCGGAGTGGCCGCGGCAGCGCGTGTACCTGGCGTGGCGGAGGTGCCGAACAGCAGGAGCGCGGCGATCGAAGCGAAACTCCGGGACGCCCTCATCGCGCACCTCCCTTCGAGGCGGCGGGCGCTTCCTTGGGCGCTTCCTCCGGGATCAAGACGCCGATCGTCCGATTCTTCTCTGTGAAGACGCGCTGCGCGATCGTCTGAATCTGCCGCTGCGTGACGCGGTTGTACCGCTCCGGCGCGCTGAAGAGGCGCCGCCAGTCGCCCTGGAACGTCTGGAATTCGCCGAGCTCGCTTGCCTTGCCGTCGATCGTCTTGAGCGAGCGCCAGTAGGCGGCGAGCCGCACGTTCTTCGCCTTCGTCAACTCGGCGGGGGTGACCCCCTCGCGCGCGACGCGCGCCAGCTCGTCGAAGAAGGCTGACTCCGCGGCAGCCGGCCCCTTTTCCGGGGAGACCGTGAGTTGGAAGTGCAGGAGCCCCGGATCGAAGCCGCGCTGATAGTACGAGGACACCTCGAGGGCCACGCGGTCCTGGTCCACGAGGCGGCGGTAGAGCCGCGACGATTCGCCCGTGGTCAGAATCGTGCGGAGCAGGTCCTCGGCTTCCACGTCCGGACCGTGCGCCGCGCCCACGTGGAACGCGACCTGGATCAGCGGCACCTGGGCCGGACGCTTGAGCGTCAGGCGCCGCTCGCCCGCCTGCGGCGGTTCGACCGTCGTCACGGGAGGCGCCGCCGGCTGCGCGGGGATGGATCCGAACGATCGCTCCGCCAGCGAGAAGATCTCGGCCGGGGTCACGTCGCCCACGACCACGAGCGTCGCGTTGTTCGGCGCGTAATGGACCCGAAAATATTCCTTCAGGTCCGCGAGCTTCCAATTGGCGATGTCGCTCGGCCAGCCGATGACCGGGATGTTGTACGGGTGCGCGAGAAACGACATGGTTTGGATCTGCTCGTCGAGAAAGCCCTGGTTGCTGTCGTCCACGCCGACGCGTCGCTCCGACGAGACGACGCCGCGCTCGCTCTCCACGACGGTGGAATCGATGGCGAGGCAGCACATGCGGTCCTGCTCGAGCGTGAAGATGATGTCGAGGGCCGAGCGAGGAAACCAGTCCTGGTAGACCGTGACGTCGTTGGTCGTGAACGCGTTGTTCGAGCCGCCGTTCTCCGACATCACGCGGTCGAACTCGCCCGGCGCGTAGCTCTTCGACCCGTTGAACATCATGTGCTCGAAGAAATGGGACAGGCCCGTCAGACCCGGCCGTTCGTTCCGGCTGCCGACGCGAAACCAGTTGTAGAGCGCCACGCTCGGGACATCGTGGTCGGGCCACACGATGACCGTGAGGCCGTTCGGAAGCGTCTTGGTGACGATCTCCTTGGGCACGGCGCGCGTTTGGGCCGCCGCGCCGGCCGCGAGCGCCGGGACCGACAGCATCAAGAGCGCGGACAAGAGGCGCGGCAAACGCGTTCGGAGCATCGGGATCTCCTGGATCATGAAACTAGGCCGGCGGACGATGCGTAACCGGATGCAGCATAGAGCGCCGGGGCGGCGGGCGCAAATCGCGCCCGCGGACGAGACGACGGTGCCGTATCATTCCACGGCGTTTCGACCCATCGAGCCCATCCACGCGAAGGCGCAGAGGAGGAATTCGAGCGATGCCCACGATGCACGAGATCGACTACGAGATCAAAGGCGACGACATGCAATACGTGCGGGTCCATCTCGATCCGGGCGAGGCGGTCGTGGCCGAAGCCGGGGCGATGATGTACCTGGAGCAGGGCATCGAGATGGACACGGTGTTCGGCGACGGCTCGCAACAGAACAAGGGCTTCATGGGCGCCTTGATGGGAGCGGGCAAGCGGCTCCTCACGGGCGAGTCGCTCTTCATGACGGTCTTTCACAACGAGTCGGGCGGCAAGAAGTGGTGCGCGTTCGCTGCGCCGTATCCCGGCAAGATCCAGGCGCTCCATCTGGCGGAGCTGGGCGGCGAGATGATCGCGCAGAAGGACTCCTTCCTCGCCGCGGCCAAGGGCGTATCCATCGGAATCGCGTTCCAGCGCCGGTTCGGAGCGGGGCTCTTCGGCGGCGAAGGATTCATCATGCAGCGGCTGACGGGGGACGGATGGGCCTTCGTTCACGCGGGCGGCACGCTCGAAGAGCGGACTTTGGGCGCCGGCGAAGTGCTGCGCGTCGACACCGGCTGCCTCGTGGCGCTTCAGTCGAGCGTTCAATACGACATCCAGTTCGTCGGCAAGGTGAAGACGGCGCTCTTCGGCGGCGAGGGCCTTTTCTTCGCGACCCTTCAAGGTCCCGGACGCGTGTGGCTCCAGTCGCTTCCATTCAGCCGCCTCGCGAGCCGCATCTACGCGGCGGCGCCCCAGACGGGCGGCGCGCGCCGCGAGGAAGGCTCGCTCTTGGGCGGGCTCGGCAACCTGTTGGACGGCGACGGGCGCTAGCCTTACTCAAAGCCCGCGTTTGAGGGAGATGTCCCCGGATCCGGTTTCGAGGGCGATCCGACCGCGTCCGTCGCCCAGGGTTCCGGCCAGGTAGCCGCTCGACCGTTTCGTCAGGTCGAGCGGCAGGTCGGAAGAGATCCGCCCGCTCCCGGTTTCCGCCCGGAAGGACGCGCCAACGCCGCTCGGCACGCGAATCGACACGTTGCCGCTCCCCGTATCGACCGCCAGCGCTTCTACGTCGGACTCGATCGCGATCTGAACGCTGCCCGAGCCGGTATCGACATGAACTCGCGGGACGCGAATCCCCTCGGCGCGAATGTCACCGGAGCCGGTGTCGAGCGACACCTCGCGCCCAACGATGTCGTGCGCGTCGATCGCGCCCGACCCGGTATCGATGTTCACGCGCTCGCCGCGAATGTTGGAGAGCGTCACGTCACCCGAGCCTGTGTCCACCGAGAGGTTCAAGACGGCGTCCGAGATCTTCACGGTACCGGATCCGACATCCACGCTGAGGGCCCCCTTCACGTCCCGCGCCGTTACTTCTAGGCCCGCTCCGTCGATGGCCACGTTGGCGGCGACGCCGGTTACGTCCCCGGTCCCGTGCACCCAGTAAACCGCCACCGACCGTCCGCGCGGGACGAGGAGTCGTACGTCGGCCGCGGCCGACAGGCCGGACCCGCGGTCGGAGACCGTTACGCGATGCCCCTCACCCGACTTTCCGTCGAGCGTCCCATCCTCGCGCACCCAGAAGTTGGACTGCCACCGGTGGCCCCAACCCTTCCAGCTTCGTCCTTCCGAACTCGCCTCGGGGAGCACGATTCGGTTCCCGGGGTAGATGATCCGGAGCGTCGTTTTGCCGCGGAGCAGGCCCTCTCTCACTTCGAGACGGTCGGCGTCGCGGCCGCGGAGGGTGACCTCGGCGACGACCGCGCTTCCTTGGGTCGGCACGACCGTGAATTCGCCGATCAGGTTGTGGATCGCGACTTGATCCCCGTCGAGCGTGTGGCGCACGACCTCGGCCCTGGCAGGCACCGCCGCGCCGACGAGGGCGAGCGCGACGACCGTTCCCGTGAGCGAGG
>DATEND010000345.1:0-8045 GCA_035275245.1 Candidatus Eiseniibacteriota bacterium | reverse complement strand
AAAGGGCCCCCCGGTCGAATTTCGACCGGAGGGCCCGACTGCAACGGGGGTCCGATTCGACCCCCCGCGAACCCGTGCGTCTAGAAGTGGTACGTCGCCGACACCCGCGTGAACGGCGTCGACTCGTCACCCGACAGAATGTACCCGCCCGAGAGTGGGAACTCTTCGTTCAGGGTCATGTCGATGTCGAGGTTGTTCCACTTGATGCCCGTGCCGATCGAGAAATTGAAATCGGACGAGCGGGTCTTCTCCGTCGACGTGAACGCAACCGCGTCGAAGTCCGTGAACTCCTCGCGTTCCGTCAGCATTCCGCGGCTCGCGCCGAGGCGAACCGTGAGCCAGCTCGTCGCCTGCGTTTCGATCGCCGCGAAGACCAGCGGCATCAGCGTCGCCTTCTCTTCGAGGTTCCTCGTGTCGCCCGGCGCCGCCACACCGTCGTTGTTGTCGGTGCGCTCGTAGCTGTGCTTGGCCTGCGCGAACATGACGCCCCAGAGAAGAAGGTTGTCGCTGTTCACGCGCATGTTGTCGGAGATTCCGATGCCGAACTGCTTGTAGCTCTCGTCGGCGCTACGCGGTCCCAACGCACCGATGCCCGTGGCTTCCCACGAAAGGTCATCGTTGACGTACCAGGCCGCGGGGTACCAGGTGTGGGTGCCGCCGCGGTGGAGGATCGCGCGGGCCAGAATGGCGTAGGACGCGTTTCCGCCGTCCTCCCACGTCTCGCCGGGTGCCGGGCTCTCGCTACGATCCAGCGTGTAGCGCCGGTAGGTGGCGGCCGCCTCGAAGCGGTCGTCGTTGTCCATGTGGATCGCGATGGCCGGGGTGATGCCGTACGTGTTGAGCTCCACGTCGCCCGGATTGTCGATGATCGCGTCTTCGAAGAACGCCGCACCGAACGGATACGGGTCGAACGAGAAGTTCATACCGCTGGCCTGGAAGCCGGCCGGCGTGTTGTCGTCGTACTCGAACCTAGAGTTCGTGATATCGAGACGGATCGCGAAATCGAAGCTGGAGAATTCCTTCCCCCAGATGATGTCGAGCTGCTCGTTGTTCAGGTTGCTCGAGGCGACCGTGGAGTTCAAGGCGCTCTGCTTCATCTGGAACGCGATGGAGCCGAGGCGCGGGAAGTTGCGGACGACCGTGAACGCCTGATCGTCGAAATCCACGTCGTTGATGTCGGCGCTCGGGTTGTTTCCGAGCTCTGCCCATACGACGTTGTTCTGCCGGACGACCGATGTCGGGTAGTAATACATATTGGAATAGTCGTCGGTGAATTGGCTCATGGTCGGCACGCTGAGGCCCATCCCCTCGACCCGCGACCAAGAAGCCTGGCTCACACCCGCGCTAAGCGCGAGCAGGGCCACGACACTGAGGACCACAATCAGCTTGCGCTGAGACATCTACGTTGCCTCCTTGAGTTAGCGGACCCCGGGCAATCCAGGGTCCTCGAGCCCGAACCGTGCGCTACGTGCTGGATGATTGGTCCGGGGAGATCCGAGAGAGCAGTCATTGCTCGTTGGACCTTCGCTCGCCACCCCCTTTCCGTTGCCGAATGCATGAACGCGTCGCCGTCCAAGCGTCGACGCCACATCAGTTGCGGCAGCGATTCCCTTTTGGGCCGTCCTCAAAATCGGCCGCAACATAGGGTCAGCCCGGAGCCGTGTCAAACGAATAATTCGGGTATAGGCTGTAACGTGGCTTATTGCTTCGAGTTACCTGGGGGCCAGAGGGCCCGGGCGGCGCCGGGCGGCGCGGCATCGGGCACAAACGCCTTGAATTCGGGCGGACGGTTCGTCGAGTTCGAAGCCGGCGCGGAGGGCGAGGTCCGCTACGGCTCGACTGACGGAGGGGTCGGGCAGATCTTGCACCACGCCGCAGCGACGGCAGACCAGCTCATGCCGCGGGTCGTCCGGACGGGCCACCTTATAGAAGGCCGCCCCCGCTGCGGATTGCCCGCGGCGAACGATCCCGCTCCCCTCCAACAGGGCGAGCGTTCGATAGATCGTGGCCCGGCTGAGCCGGCGCCCTTGGCCCTTGAGCCTAAGGCGCAGGGTCTCGGCGTCGAAGTGGGCGGGCGACTGGGCGATGGCCTCGAGCACGTTCCTTCGCGAAGGCGTGGCCCGCAACTTGTGACCGGCCAGGAATTCCGCCCATTTCTTGCGGGGATCGGAGGGAGCCACGGGTCAGGAAGAGGAACGGCGTTCGTCCAGCTCGTACCGTCCGAAGCCCTGCCGGTCCACGAAGAAGTACGTTTTGCCCTTCTGGTAGTAGTACCAGATCTCTTCCGGGGGCCGGTCGAAATTGAATGGGTTGCGGGTGATCTCGTCCGGCTTTCCGTAGCGGATGTAGATGCACCCCATGTCCGTCTTCCAACCGGGACCGCCCACGCCGAACTGTTGATTCGCGTAACGCACCCGTTGTGAGAACTCGTCCAAAGCCTCGTTGCGCGGCGTGTCGGGCGAGGGATCCTTCTGCTTCCAAAAGGACTCCCAAAAACCGAGCATCTCGTCGGCCGTCTTGAGCTTGTCCATCACGTTCTTTTCATCGGACGTGGCGATGCAGTAGAGCACCTCGATCGACGATTTGGGGTCGACGGCGAACGAGGTGGTCGACGGCTCGACATCGAACGCCTTTTCGCGGCGCACCGGCACGGGCTTCTTCTTGCTGGCGACCGGTTGAAGCGGCGCCTTCAGTTCGACCACGAATCGGTAGGCGCCCGGCGCCATGCGCGGCATCCGGGGCTTGAAGAGAAACGGCGTCCGCTGACCCGACCGAACGACCGTCGTGTCGGCCCGGAACAGAACCTCGGAGAAGCCGTTCTCCACTCGGTACTCGATCTTGTATCGCTCGTCTTGCGCGGCATTCGGGCGTGCGTCCACGATCTCGCCGAACGCCGCGAACGCCCCGATGTCGTCGCCGAACCGGCGGGACGGATTCGGATCGAGCCGGCTTCTCGCATCGGTGCTGTCCGCGGACCGATTCGCGAGCGTGCCGAGGGAGATGTCGGTGAACCAGAGCTGGCCGGCCGGCTGCGCGGGCACGGTAAAGTCAAACGACGTGCCGGAGATCCGTTCGGCGACGAGATCGGTCACGGCCACCTCGACGACGTACTTCCCCGGCGCGACGCGGAAGGAGACATGATCGACGATGTCTTGGCCCACGGTTCGCGTCTCGACGTAGGTCGGAACCAAGAGCTCTCGCTGGAAGATATCCCCCGTCTCCTGATGCCCGCGCTTCGAGCGGCTGAAGATCACGCGCACCTCGTAGGCCGAACGATATCCGGAGGGCCCGCGTTCGAAGAGGAGCTCGGTTCGCGCGAGGCGGTAGTCGAGCCGCACTTCGGCTGCGCCGCCTTCTCCCGGCTGGATTACGGCGTCCACCGAGAAGCGAGGCCGGGTCGGGCTGATCCCCGGAACCGGGATCTCGCCGACGCCGGATCCATCGCCCGTCGTGTACTGGGCGAATGCGGCTCCCGCGACGAGCGCGGTCGCGGACGCCAGGAGCGCGGCGAGGCGAGTTCCGCGTCCCGCGAGGCGGTCAGCGAAGGATCGTGGTCGATCGAGCCCCGTCAATGCCCGCTCCTTCCACATGGAGGAAGTACATTCCACCCGGAACGCGGCGACCCGCTTCATCCCTTCCGTCCCAACCGATACCGCCGAATCCGCCTGCCGCGCCGACGGATGTTCGGATGGTCCGAACCAGGCGGCCGGATACGGCATAGACGCGAAGGGTCAGGATACGCCCCTCGGCTCCGGGCAGAGTCTGGAAGGGCAGGTTGACCGTGCCCCCCGTGGATCGATAGGGGTTGGGATACGGCCGGCCCAACCGGAGTGCGGTCGGCACGAAAATCGATCCCTCGGCCACCTTTCGGCTCCCGCCGTCGAGAAAGAACGCCTCCAGCCGATAGCGATGCTCCGCGCCCGCTAGGAGCAAATCGTCGAACGTCTCGACGGCGCCGGGCGGGAGGAGTGCGCGGTTCACCCTACGGCCGTACGGGCTGGCCGCACCGGAATCCGGGTCAAGGTCGGAGTAGACGTTGAGCCCCACGACTCCCGTCAGGAGGACCGGATCCCAAGAGATCCGGACGATCGGGACGGTGCGCTGCGTCTCGAGACGAAGGTCGAGCGTGGGAACCGCCGTCGCGGCGGAGGCCGTGAACCGCTCGAGCGCCAGAGCGGCGGCGACGACAAGCGTATCGCCGACCCATGCGCCGCCGCGAGCGTGGCCCGGTACGGCGATTGGCCCCCGAACGAACGGTGCCGACGGATCTTGAACGTCGACGACCAGGACTCCGCCGGCCCCGAGGAAGAGGGCCGCAGACGTGCCGGAACGGGCGAGGCCGAAAATCGGTGGCGCCGGCAGCTCGGAACGGAGGATCGGGGAAATCGGGGAGACCACATCAACGACTTGCAGTCCACGGAAACGGGTTCCCACGAGGAGGGTGTTCCCCGTCAGATCTAGATCGCGGGCTCCGAAGCCGGTCGCGGCGCCGAGCGCGGCGGGCGCGTTCGGGTTCCCGAAACGAATCGCGGCAAGGCCGAGCTCGGCGTCGGCGACGAAGAGCACGGTGTCGCGCGCGACCATCTCCCTCGGGTCCAGCACGAAGGGCGCGAACACCGATCCACGATCGAACGGGCCGTCCGGGATCGTGACATCCACGAACTTGATGCCCGGCGTGCCGGTGCGCCATCCCACCGCGACGAGGGTGGGCCCGGCCAGCGCAACGGCACTGGCCAATCCCGGCACCGGCACGGCCGCGATCGCGACGGGCGCCGAGGGATCCGCGACGCTGACGATCTGGAGCGCGCCCGCCCCGGCCGCCAAATAGACGAGCTGCCGGACCGGGTCGAGCGCGAGGTCGACGACGAGCTCGGAGGGCGCTCCCGGCAGGACGCCGACGAGCGACGTGTCGGAACCAGCGACCCGGTAGATGCGAAGCCCGCCGGAATAGTCCGCCACGTAGGCCAGCCCATCGCTCACGACGACGCGGCGCGTCCGGCCGGTCCCGCCGGTCGGCTCGGGAGCCGCGCCGCCGGAAACACGCGCGAATTCGAGGGCGCTCCGCACGATCTCGTCGGGCTCGATCGCGCCAAGTTGGTCGTGCGTGGACACGATGGCCATCTCGCCGCGCAATCGCACGTGACGCGGTTCGAGATCGAGGGGATCGACGCCGATCGGCGTCAGCTCGTTCCCGTCCACGCCGGTGCGGAGATACCGCGCGAGAACCCTGCCCAACGCCACGGCGACGACGCTGGTGTCGTTGGCGTCGACCGAGAAGGCGAACTGACTTCCCTGAACCGGGACGCTCCGAACGATCGTGGCGGTCGGCACGTCCACCACGAGGACGCCGAGATTGCCGTCCGCCACGAACGCCAGCGGCCCGCGCCAGGCGACATCGAGCGCCTCGTGGTCGTCGAATTCGAACTCCGTCAACGATTCGGGCGCGCCCGCGCCCGAGGACAATCGATAGAGCGTGAGGATGAGGCCCGGAACGATTGCGGACCTCGCTGTTACTTCACGAACGGAATCGGGAAGGTCGGCCGGCAACGTGCTTGCGACGAGGAAGGAATCGGATCGAGCGACGATCGCGTTGATCCGCCGCCCGTCGCCGAACGTGACCGTGCGAAGCGGCGTGACGGCTCCCGCCGCGCCCGCGGCAAAGAAGTGAAGCGTCGACACTCCATCTGTGGCGACCAATCCATACCCGCCGGGGGACACGGCCCCATTCGTGACTTGCCCGAGGCCCGAATACGACGCGAGCGCTTCGGGGGAGGATGGGTCCGAAAGGTCGACAGCGACGATTCCCCGGTCGCCCGCGAACAGGTAGGCGGTCGAGCCCAAGACAGCCACGCGATCCACTCTTCCCGCAGTGCGAAACATTCCGAGGATGTCGCCCGCGCCGAGCGCCGTGTCGCGAATCTCGATGCCCGCGCCCGTCGGCACGACGAAGAGCCCGTCCCCGATTCCTGAACCGAGCGGAACCGCCGGACCGTACTCCGCCGAAATCGAGGAGGGCTCGTCGCGGAAGGCAACGATTTCGGGCGCCTGGGGCGCGTGCGGGAACGCGATCGCCGCACGGATCGCGATGGCTGATTGGAGGAGCAGGCAGCCGGCGAGGGCGGCCCGAGACCACGAACGCTGGCGCCGGCGAGGGAGTGAATTCATCTCCTTCGACGCTACCATGGGCCTCGCAACTGCCTCAAGAATGAAGTCTTTCCCCTTGTCGAGGTCGCGCTGCGTCGGCTAGGGTCCGGCCCGTGGAACTCCTGGAAAAAATCATCGCGCCGCTCTCCGCGTTCATCCTGGCGACGATCTCCGCCTGGGGCTATGGCGGCATCGTCCTCTGCATGGCGATCGAGAGCGCCTGCATCCCGTTGCCGAGCGAGATCATCATGCCGTACTCGGGCTACCTCGCATCGACAGGGCGGTTCACGCTCTGGGGCGTAACCCTTGCGGGGGCGGTCGGAAACGTGCTCGGATCGTGGGTCGCCTACTGGCTCGGAATGAAGGGCGGGCGGCCGCTCGCCGAGCGCCTCGCGAAGTGGCACATCATCCGGATGACGGAGTATGATCAAGCGGACGGGTGGCTCAAGCGGCACGGGCTCAAGGTCGCCTTCTGGACTCGGCTCCTGCCGATCGTGCGCACGTTCATCTCCTTCCCCGCCGGAGCGGCCCGGGTGCCCTTCTGGCGGTTCACGCTCTACACGTTCCTCGGTTCGGCGCCGTGGGCGTTCGGGCTCGCGTACGTTGGCGTGCTCTTGGGCGCGCATTGGCACGACATCAAGACGTTTTGGCGCGGATTCGATCTCGTGATCGTCGCCGCCCTGGTGATTCTTTTCATCCTTTGGCTGCGCTACCACTTTCGAAGTGGAACGTCGGGTGTGCCGTCCGGCGGGGGTGGCCCGGCAAATTGACGACCCCCAGGTCGCGTGGTAAACTTCACGGCCTTTCTGGGGGATCGTCCAGTGGTAGGACACGTGGCTCTGGACCACGGTACAGGGGTTCGAATCCTCTTCCCCCAGCCAAGACACAACCACGAGACGCAGCCATGAAGCCGGTTGTGGCGCTATCGTCTAGGGGTTAGGACGGATGGTTCTCAGCCATCAAACCGGGGTTCGATTCCCCGTAGCGCTACCAACCAGCTTCCGGGCTGCGGTGCTTCTCCTCTCGGCCGCGCTCGTGGGCCTCCCGGCCGCGACCGCTTCGGCCCAGTCGCGGAACAAGGGGTCCGCTCTCCCCGCGAACATCGAGCAGCTCGACTCCCGCGCCGGCATCACCGAATACCGCCTCCGATCGAACGGCATGCGGATCCTCCTCGCCCCGAACCACGCCGCCCCTGTGATCACGTTCATGGTCGTCTACCATGTCGGCTCGCGGAACGAGGCGCCGGGGAATACCGGCTCCGCGCACCTGCTCGAGCACATGCTCTTCAACAAGAGCACCGCGAACTTCGGGAAGGCGAACAAGAAGAAGACGTTCCAGGAAGTGCTCTACGAGGCGGGCGCCGATTACGGGACGTCGAACATGACCACGTGGTACGACCGGATGACCGGCTACTCCACGCTTCCGTCCGACCAGCTCGATCTCGCGATGCGGATCGAATCGGACCGGCTCGGCCGTGCTCTGATCCTGGACGAGGAACGGCGCCCCGAGATGTCCGTCGTGCGAAACGAGTACGAGATCGGCGAGAACAGCCCCTATAACGCGCTCGACAAGGCGGTCACGTCGGCGGCGATCGTGGCGCATCCCTACCACTGGGACACGATTGGGTTCCGGTCCGACATCGAAGGCGTCTCGACCGAGACGCTCCGCGAGCACTACCGCCACTACTTCCATCCGGACAACGCCGAAGCGATCCTGGTCGGCGACTTCGACACGGCGGCGGCCCTGCGCGTCTTCGACCGCGAGTTCGGCAAGTTCCCGAAGTCGAAGTCGCCGATTCCGGCGGTCATCACGCAGGAGCCGCCTCAAGAAGGAGAGCGGCGCGTCGTGGTGCGCCGCCCCGGCCAGGTGGGCATCGTCCAGATTGCCTACATGCGGCCGAG
>DATEND010000344.1:0-3923 GCA_035275245.1 Candidatus Eiseniibacteriota bacterium | reverse complement strand
TGAGCAGGCTCCTCGGACTCGCCCGCGAGCAGGTGTTCGCCGCCCAGTTCGGCGCGGGTTTCGCCGTCGACGCGTTCCAGGTCGCGTTCCGCATTCCGAATCTCCTGCGCGACCTCTTCGCCGAAGGCGCGATGAGCGCGGCGTTCGTCCCCACGCTGACGCGCACGCAGCAGGAAAGGGGGCCCGAGGCCGCGATGCGGCTCGCCAACCTCGTCATCAACTTCCTGCTCGTCGTGATTTCCGTGCTCATCGTCGTCGGGATCTTCGCCGCGCCGTGGATCGTTCGCGTGATGGCGCCCGGGTTCGGCTTCGTTCCGGGGAAACTCGCGCTCACGACGCTCATGACGCAGATCATGATGCCGTTCCTGCTCCTCGTTTCCCTCGCGGCCGCCGTCATGGGCATCCTGAACACGCGGCGCGTCTTCTTCATCCCGGCTCTGGCGCCGACGCTCCTCAACGTGGGGCTGATCGCGTCGGGATTCTTGATCGCCCCGTTCTGCCCGCGTTTCGGTCTCGAGCCGATCGTCGGAATGGCGATCGGCGCGCTCCTGGGCGGGCTGGGCCAACTCCTGATCCAGGTGCCGTCGCTCCGCGAGCAAGGCTATCGCTGGCGCCCCGAGCTCTCGTTCACGGATCCGGGCGTGCTCCGCATGGTGGCATTGATGGCACCCGCGTCGATCGGCATCGCGGCGATGCAAGTCAACGTGTTCGCGAGCACGTTTCTCGCGTCGTCGCTGGCCCAGGGGAGCGTCTCCTGGCTGAACTACGCCTATCGCCTGATGCAGCTCCCCATCGGGCTCTTCGGGGTCGCGATCGCGACCGTGACGCTGGCGGAGGTCTCGCGACACGCGGCCGCGGGCAATCTCTCGGACCTTCGAGACACGCTCTCCTTCTCGCTCCGGATGGTGTTCGTCCTCACGCTCCCGGCCACGTTCCTCCTGATCGCGCTCGCGGAGCCGATCATAGCGCTCCTCTACCAGCACGGCAGGTTCAGCACGGCCGACACGGCGGAGACGGCGCGGGCGCTCTGGGCCTACGCGGTGGGGCTCACGGCGTTTTCCGGCGTGCGCGTCATGGTGCCGGCCTTTTATTCGCTCGGCATGGCGCGGGTGCCCGTGACCGTCTCCCTGGTGACGATCGCGGTGACGGTCGCGCTCTACTTCGCGCTCATGGGGCCGCTTCACCACATGGGGCTCGCGCTCGCGACGTCCATCGGGTCGGTCCTCAACTTCGCGATCCTCTTCGCCATGCTTCGGCGTAAGATCGGGCCCTTGGGCGGGAAGCGCCTGACGCTCTCGGGCGCGCAGATCACGCTCGCGTCGATCGTGGCGGCAACGGCCGCCACGGTGACCGCGGGCGCCGTCGAGGGCGCGATCAACGTCAGGCCGGTCGGCTCGCGCCTCCTCGTCGTGGGGGCGGCTTCCGGCGTCGGCGTCTTGGTCTTCTTGGCGCTTGGATCCTTCCTCCGCATCTCGGAATTGCGTCCGCTCTTCAACTGGCTGTCCCGATGGAGAAAACGGCGATGACGATCGAGAACATGAAACGCCTCTTCACGTACGACGCTTGGGGGAACCGGGCGGTGCTCGACTCGCTCCGCTTGGCGACCCTTTCCCCTTCCTCGCGCGCGTGCGCGATCCTCGCGCACCTCGTGGGCGCGGGACGGCTCTGGCTCGATCGCATTCACGGGCGCGCCGGCGGCGGAGAAATCTGGCCGACTCTGAGCTTCGACGAATGCGACGCCGGCTTTCGCGAGCTCGAGTCGGCGTGGTCCAAGGCCCTCGACGCGATGAAGCCGGAGGACCTCGATCGGAAGATCACGTACCTCAATTCGCGGGGCGAGCGGTGGGAGAGCACGCGCGGCGACGTCCTGATGCACGTGATCCTGCACGGGACGTATCATCGGGGGCAGATCGCCGTGCTGGTCCGCGGCGCCGGCCACGCCCCGGCCTACACCGATTTCATCGAAGCCTCGCGGCGCGGGTTTCTGGTCACGTAGCATGACCCGCGCGCCGCGGGTGATCTGCCTCGACGTGGACGGCACGCTGACGGACGGCGTGCGCGGGCCCGCGTATCCGGGCGCGATCGAAGCGGTGCGCGCCCTCCGCGACCTCGCCCCCGTCCGGCTCGTCACCAACACGACCAGCGTTCCGCACCGCGAATTGGCCGCTTTCCTCGGTGGTCAGGGGCTCCTCGACTCCGCCGATGCGTTATGGACCCCGGTGCGGGTAGCCCGCGAGGCGCTCCGCGAGCGCGGCCACGATTCGGGCATCCTGATCGCCGATCCGCCCCAGCGCCCCGATTACGAATGGTTTCGCGAGGATCCGTCGGGACCCGCGGTGCTCCTCGCGACCGAAGCGCACGATTGGACCGTCGCGGCGCTCCAACCCGCCTTCCGGCGGCTCCTCGACGGCGCCGCCTTCTACACGCTCACGCGAAACCGGTACTACCGGAAGGGCGGCGTGATGGTGACCGACGTGGGTGGCGTCGCGGCGCTTCTCGCCTACGCCGGAGGTCGCGAGCCCGAGACGCTCGGGAAGCCGTCGCGTCTTTTGTTCGAGGCGATCGCCACCGACGCGTCGTCGAGCATTTCGGAGATGGTGATGGTGGGCGATGACGCCGAGGTGGACGTGGCGGCATCCAACGCGCTGGGCATGCAGGGAATCCTGGTGCGGACCGGCAAGTATCGTCCGGGTGACGAACGGGTCGTGACGCCGAAGCCGACGGCGATCCTCGACAGCATCGCGGAACTGCCGGCGTGGGTTCGGGCAAGGTGAGCCCTCGCGCCGTCTAAAGGCCGGCAGCCTTGGCTTTCGCGCGCGCGAACTGCAGCGCCTCGGCCGGGTCGCCGTCGGAGGCCAGTACGCAAAGGAGGTGGCCCTCCTGCCAGAACACGAGTGAGAGCTTCCCTCGGCGGTACGCGCGGAACTCGACTCCTCCCAGCACATGCCGCTCGGATCCCTGGGGCAGGTCCGACAGCGTGCCCCGATACATTTGGCAGACGATGTTGCCCCCCTCCGCCGACGAGTACGCGAACAGGGCGCTGGGCCGACCGCCGATCCGGTGTACGCGGCCTCCTCGCAACGTGAAGTTCATCATGCCGAAGTCGAACACGCGCGTGGGAAAGTCCATTCCCTCCGCCGCGAAAAACCGCTCCAGCTCCTGCGGGCTTCCGGTCAGGCGATCCAGCACGAGCGTGGACTCCGCGTAGCTCTCGAGGTCCTTCCCCGCCGCGGTGACGGGGTCGTGCACCCGCGGTCGTCCAACCAGGAACACGATCGCGATCGCGGCCACGAGAAGGCCAAGCGCCGGCACCAATGGACGCAGTCCCACGGCACGCCTCGGTGCCGCCGTGCCGGCGCGGTCCGCTTCATCGAGCGCGGCAAGCACGCGCTCGGTGAGCCGTGCGGGTGCCGCCGTGCCCTGGACATCTCCGCGCACGGCCCCCTTCGCCCAGCGGATCGCTTCCAGCTCGCGCCGGCAGGATTGGCATCCCCGAACGCGTTCCTCGACGCGCGCTCGTGCCTCGACGTCCAAGCGGCCGTCCAGCAGCAGGTGAAGCTCGTCGTGCGGATGATCGCGATGTGTGCTCACGCGTTCTTCACCTCAAATAGCCCAATCGCTGCGCGTGGTCCCTCAGCGCAGCGAACAACAGGCGACGCCCTCGAAACAGCCGCGAGCGGAGGGTCCCGACGGGGCACTCCAGAACACCCGCAGCCTCCTCGTAGGACAATTCGTCCACATCGACCATCAAAACGGCGGCGCGAAAGGGGGCCGGGAGCGAGTCCAGCGCGGCTTCGACCTCCGGTGAGTCCATGTTCCCGAGTTCGAGCTCGCTCGGGTCCGTGCCCGGCTGTTCGACAAATCGCCAGTACTTCGTCTCGAGATCCTCGATCGGCACGTTGGCCTCTTCGCGCCGGCCCTTT
>DATEND010000343.1:0-5084 GCA_035275245.1 Candidatus Eiseniibacteriota bacterium | reverse complement strand
AGAAGATCGGCGCGAAGGACGGCGGTCGGCTCATGCCGCCGGACTACTCACCGGATCCCGATCCGGAGACCTGGTTTCGAAACGGGCAAGGCCACAAGGCCTTCGCACCCGTCTTGGCCGATCGCGTCGCCACCATCATTCGCGCCCGTCGATTCGCCCTGGTGCTCGGGGGGGACTGCAGCGTCTTGATCGGCAGCATGCTGGGGCTCAAGCCGCTCGGCCGCTACGGCCTCGTCTTCATCGACGCGCACGACGACTTCTCGGTCGTTCGAAAACTCGACGACTACAAGGGATTCCTTGCCGCCGCGGGTCTCGATCTTGGAATCGTGACCGGGCGCGCTCCGGGCGGCCTTAGCGATCTTCGCGGCCAGAAGCCGTACGTGCGCGAAGAGGACGTCGTGCTCTTCGGCCTCTCGCGAGAGCCCGCTGACTCCGAATTTTTCGCGACCGAGACCGTCGACGCCACGGCGATGCACCAGTTGCCGGTCCAGCGAATCCGCGAGCTGGGCCCCGAGCTGGCCGCCCGGGTCGCGCTGAGCCATTTGGCCGCGCAGCCCCTCGACGGGTTCTGGATCCACCTCGACGTCGACGTACTGGACGCCAAGCACATGCCGGCCGTCGACTCGCCGAACCCCGACGGGCTCGACTACGACCAGCTCGGCGCGGCGCTGCGCGTACTGCTCGCCGATCCGCGGGCAGCCGGAATGGATTTGACCATCTACGACCCCGAATTGGACCCCGAGGGCGCCTACGGGGACCGGCTGACACAAATGATCGTCCGCGCCTTCGAAGGTGCTATCGTCCGGTCATGAAGGACCTTGCGATCGTCGACGCGGGTCGAGCGGTATCGGAAGCTTGGGCCGCGCGAGCTTCGCGCGCCAAGGTGGAGGGCCGCCAGTGACCCCAAAGACGCTCTACCTCCTGCTCTGCATCCCGGGCACCGTTCTCCCCTATTCGGCGCTGTTGCCGTTCTTCGGCGAGTACGGCGTCGATGTCAGGCTCTTCATCGAGCAGATGTTCTGGAGCCGGGTCGGCACGTTCTTCGTGCTGGACGTCGTGGTCTCGTCTGTCGTCCTCTGGGTGCTGGTGCTCGTCGAGGGCCGGCGCGCCGGCGTACGGCACGCGTGGGCGCCCATCGCCGCCAACCTGGCGGTCGGCGTTTCGCTCGCCTTGCCGCTGTTCCTCTACATGCGCGAGGTGGCCCTCGAGCGGGCCCCCGCGAATCAAGTCGGAGGTGCCTGATGCCGGCCTCCTATCTGATCGATGAGTCGCGCGGGCTCGTATTCTCGCGCGGTTGGGACGTGATCACGGACGAAGAGATGGCGTCCCATGCGGGAACACTGCGGGCGGATCCCCGATTCAACCCCAGGTTCCGTCAGATCATCGACTTTTGCGACCTGACCGAGATTCGCTTGACCGTCGCAGGAATTCACGGCGTTGCCCAGATAAACCCCTTCCATCGCGATTCGCGACGGGCGTTCGTGGTTCCGTCCGAGGTGGCGTACGGCTTGGCACGCATGTTCGAGGCCTTCACGAATTCCGATCCGGAACAGTTTCGGGTCTTCCGGTCGATCGGGCCCGCACTGGAATGGGTGGGCCTCGGTGCCTCGACCACCGTGGCCGGCGGATGAGCCGAATGGCGTTTTCGGCGCGGCTCGATGACTCGATTTGTCGAGATCCGTTCTTACAATCTGAAGCCGGGGAGCCGCGACGAGTTTCATCGCCAAGTCGTCGACACGTCCCTCCCGCTCTTGGACAAGTGGGGCGTCGATGTCGTCGCATACGGCCCCTCCCCGCACGACGACGACTCCTATTACTTGATCCGGGCGTACAAGAGCCTCGCTGAGCGCCAGTCGAGCCAGGACGCCTTCTATGGAAGCCCGGAGTGGCGCCAGGGGCCGCGAGAGGCGATCATGGCCCTGATCGAGAGCCACGCCTCGATCGTGTTGCAGTTGGCCGACGAAACCGTCGATCTTCTTCGGAGGAGGTAGCCGATGCGGACACGCAGGCGGTACAAGCTCGACCGGGTCGAAATCCTCCCTCTGGATTCGCGACCGGCCTCCTGGACCTTCGCGGGGAGCGCGGTCCGCGGCACCGAAATGTCGTACGCGGTCATCGACACCAACTTCGGCGACCGAAATCGCTGGGAATTCATCGTTCGGATTCCGTCGGATTCGAAGGCCCGGATCGAGGTGCGCCCGCGAACGACGCCGAACGTGAAGGCATGGGACGAGCTTCCGGATCGCTCCCTCACGTTCAGCCTGGCCACCAAGGGAACGGCGCGCGGCAAGTGGTACGCCCAGGTCGCGCTGGCCGATGCTTCCGGCGAGCGGTCCAAGGCGGTCGTGAACACGAGCCAGCGAAGCTCGCTGCCGCATTGGTTCACGGAGCTGGGCGGCCGCATGCGCCGGAAGGAAGCGGTGAAGCCCACCAAGGGAACCGACGCGGACGCCCTGGTCGTCCTCGTGGCCCCGGGCGATCACGCCGCCATGATCCGGCTCTTCTTCGCCACGAAGGTCTGGATCCTGAGCGAGCGCGTCATCCTCCCGGCGCGCGCGTAACCGGTGGGGATCGTCGCCGAGACCCCGCGATTGCGGCTTCGCCACTTCACGGTCAAGGACGCGCCGTTCATCCTGAGACTTCTCAACGAGCCCTCCTTTATAGAGAATATCGCCGACCGGGGCGTGCGGACCCTCGACGCCGCGCGGGATTACCTTCTCGGCGGTCCGATGAAGAGCTACGAGCGAAACGGTTTTGGGCTGAACTGCGTGGTGCTCAAGGAACGTCGTCTTCCGATTGGAATGTGCGGCTTGATCAAACGGGACACGCTCGAACATCCGGACTTGGGGTATGCCTTTCTCCCCGAGCATTGGTCGAAGGGCTACGCGCTGGAGGCGGCCGCGGAGATGATGGTGAAGGCGGAGGGAGCATTCGGCATGAAGCGTGTGGTCGCCATCACGAGCGTGGGGAACGACCGATCGATTCGCCTACTCGAACGCCTTGGCTTTCGGTATGAGGGCCTGATCACGCTCGGGAACGATCCCGAGGAGGTCAAGTTGTTCGCATGGACGCCAGGTCACGATTCCTCCGCCGAGGGCGCCCAGTGACCCGCGAGCCGCTCGAAAACCTAAATATCGCGGCGCTCGACCTGATGCCGCCTCCCGACGAAATCCACGCCCGCGTCCCGATCACCGAGACGGCATCGGAGACCGTGACCAAGGGTCGCGAAGCGCTCCGTCGGATTCTCGACCGGAAAGACCCGAGGATCTTCGTCGTCGTGGGCCCGTGCTCCATCCACGATCCGATCGCTGGGGAGGACTACGCCGGACGCCTCGCACGCCTCGCGGATGAAGTGGGCGACACGATTTGCCTCGTCATGCGCGTCTACTTCGAGAAACCGCGGACGTCGACCGGGTGGAAGGGCTTCATCAACGATCCGCGGATGGACGATTCGTTTCACATCGAGGAGGGAATGGAACGCGCTCGCGCGTTTCTCCTCCGGGTGGCGGAACTGGGCCTCCCTGCGGGAACCGAAGCGCTCGACCCCATCGCGCCGCAGTACTTGGGCGACCTGGTCTCCTGGACGGCGATCGGCGCCCGAACCTCGGAGTCGCAGACGCATCGCGAGATGGCCTCGGGGCTCTCGACGCCGGTCGGGTTCAAGAACGGCACCGAGGGAGACGTCGGCGTGGCCATCAACGCGATCAAATCCGCGGCGGGGCCCCATAGCTTCCTGGGAATCAACATGCAGGGCCGATCCTCGATCGTGCGGACGCGCGGAAATTCGCATGGCCATCTGGTGTTGCGGGGCGGAGGCGGCCGTCCGAATTACGACACGGTCAGCGTTACCATGACCGAGAAGACGCTTCAGTCGGCCGGCCTCCCGGCAAACATCGTCATCGATTGCTCCCATGCCAATTCGTCGCGCGACCCGGCGCTCCAGCCGCTCGTGATGGCGGATTGCGTGCACCAGGTCCGCGAGGGCAACCGCTCGATCGTCGGGCTCATGATCGAGAGCAACATCGAGGGCGGGAACCAGCCGATCCCCGCCGATCGAACGAGGCTTCGCTATGGGTGCTCGGTGACCGACCCGTGCGTCGATTGGTCGACCACCGAGCGCATGATCCGCACGGCGCGGGAGACGCTGAAGGACATCCTGCCGAAACGGGGGAAGTGACGGAGGCAAGAGGTTCGCGATGGCCCGGTTTCTCGTTCTCTACGGCACGACGGACGGTCTGACGGCGAAGATTGCCGGTGCGCTCTGTGAAACGCTGTCGGGTGCGGGAGCGGAGGCCGACGTCGTCGATGCGGGCGCCCACGGGGACGATCCGAATCCCGAATCGTACGACGCGGTCATTGTCGCTGCGTCGGTGCACGCGAGTGGGTATCAGCGAGATGTCGAGCGCTGGGTTCGAGCGCATGCGGCCGCGCTGGCGATGCGCCCGACCGCCTTCGTCTCGGTCTGTCTCGGCGTTCTCGAAAAGAACCCAGCCACCGACCGGGCGCTGGCGCAGATCGTCGATGGCTTCCTTGCCAAGACCGGATGGAAGCCGACGGTCGTCAAGCCGGTCGCTGGGGCGCTCCTGTATCGCCGCTACAACTTCCTGAAGCGGTGGCTCATGCGCCGGATCGTCGCCAAGGCGGGAGGCGACACGGACACCTCCCGGGACTACGAATACACCGACTGGGAGGATCTTCGATCCTTCGCGCACGAATTCCATCGACGGGTGCTGTTGCCGTGAGCCGCTGAGCCGGGACCGCGATGGCCCGTGCCGCCGTCACCGCGATCCCCAGACGCGATCCCACCACGGCCTCTGTTCGCGCGGGGTTTCCCATTCGGCGTCGCCGCCCATCTTTCTCCGGATGCGTTCGAGGCTCCAACCCGTCAGGTTCGCCAACGTTTCCGCTTCCTTCGCGCGACGCGCGCGCACCTGGGCCCGGTAGGCGTCGAGGCCGGGGCATTCACGATCGCCCCGCCACGGGTGGCGAATCACGAAGCGTCCCTGGAAGTTCGTGCGATCTCCGGTTTCATGGAACGCGAGGTCCTCGGGGAAGTGCTCCTCGTCGTACCGGACGTGGAGCCG
>DATEND010000342.1:0-7998 GCA_035275245.1 Candidatus Eiseniibacteriota bacterium | reverse complement strand
CCCGCACCCAGGTATTCGTAGAGCTTCCCGGGAACGAGATCGCGAAAGCGCGCGGACCGGCTCTTGACCAGGATCAGGAGGTCGGCCCCGGCTTCCATCGAGAGCGTCTCGGCGTGCGAACGATTTCCCTCGAAGCGCACGACGCCATCGAGGCCCGCACGCTCGACGGCGCGCGCCTGGTCGGCGTCGTGCGGCCCGAGGAGGAGGCACTGAACGGCGGCGCGGCGCGCGGGATCCCGCGCGAGAAATGCGGCGAGACCGCGGGCGAAGGGCTCGAGCGTCCGATCGTCCGAGAGGCGGCCGGCGTGGATGATGGTGAAGCGATCGAATCGCCGCGGGACCACGCCGCGCCACTCCTCGGCCTCGAATCCGTTCGGGATGACGGACGATCGGGACGCGATCGACGGATCGACGGCCCTGAGCCACCGTTCGGTGCCCTCCGTGGCGGCGACCACGCGCGTCGCGTGACGCAGGACGTCTCGAAGCAGGCGTTGGTGCGCGGCGCGGTGCCACTGCGTCGGAGGATCCCGATACCCGAGGCCGATCCACGGGTCACGAAAGTCGGCGACCCAGGGAAGCCCGGACGCGCGATGGAGATCGAGCGCCACGAGGTGATCCGTGTCCGGGGGCGACGTGGAGTAGACCGCGGAGAGATCGCCGCGTTTCAAACGTTCGAGCCCCGCGCGAACGGCGTCGCCACGCCAGCCGGCGTACGAGTCCGGAATCGCGATCCACGAGGCGGCGCGAGCGAGCGCGGAGATCCAGGGCGGCCGGTTTGTCTTGGACCGCACGGCTGCAAAGGGAGAGCCGCGCCCCGCGCGCACGATCTCGAGCCGGGGCACCGAGGCCAAGAGCTCGGGGTCGCCTTCGTTCGGAGGGAGATCCGGTCCCGTCAGCACGACCGGCTCGTAGCCGAACTCCGGGAGATGGCGCGTGAACCCGAGCGTGCGGTAAACGCCGCCTCCGGTGCCGGGCGGAAAGAAGCGGGCGACGATGAGGACGCGCTTCACCGCGTGTCGATCGCGCGAAGCGACTTGCCCGTGACGGCCGGCACGAGGGACATGGCGGCATTGTACGCCAAACCGCCTAGCCCCGCCGCGCGCGGCCTGCTACCGTACCGCCCGATGGCTTCCCTCTCGCTCGCCTCCCTCACGCTCACCTATCCAAACGGCACGCGCGCCGTGGACGGCATCGACCTCTCGATCGCCGACGGCCAGTTCCTCGCGATCTTGGGACCGTCGGGGTGCGGCAAGTCCTCGCTCCTTCGACTGGTCGCGGGACTCGAATCGCCCACGGGCGGCACCATCGCGATGGACGGACGCGACGTGACGCGGCTCGAGCCCAAGGATCGGGACGTGGCGATGGTCTTTCAGGGCTTGGCGCTCTATCCGCACATGACGGTGGCCGAGAACATGAGCCTCGGCCTAACGGCTCGAAAGGTTCCCGCCGGGGAAATCACGCGGCTCGTCGGCGAGGCCGCGGAAACGCTGGGCCTCACGCGATACCTCTCGAAGCGACCGCGCGAGCTGTCGGGCGGCGAGCGGCAGCGCGTCGCGCTGGGCCGGGCGCTCGTGAGACGGCCGAAGATCTTTCTCTTCGACGAGCCGCTCTCCAGCCTGGACGCACAACTGCGGCAGGAGCTGCGCGAGGAGCTGGCGCGGCTCCACCGCATCACCCGCACGACGTCGATCTACGTGACGCACGATCAGAAGGAGGCGCTCTCGCTCGGCGATCAGGTCGCGGTGATGCAGGGGGGCCGCGTGCGGCAACTCGCTCCGCCCGAGGCGATCTACCACGACCCGGCCGATCTCTTCGTGGCGCGCTTCGTGGGGGAGCCGCCGATCAATCTGATCGAAGGGGAGATCGCGGAGGACCAAGGAAGGATCGCGTTTCATGCGCCGGGCCTCTTCGTTTCGCTGCCCGCGAGCGTCGCGCGCCGAGGCCGCGCGCTCTTGGGCGTCCGCCCCGAATCGGTGACCTTGGGCGGCAGCGTCACCGGAACACTCGAACGCGTGGAGCGCCTGGGCGGAGAGGCGTTGCTCCACGTACGCGGCGCTTGGGGAACGATCGTCGCGCGCGTTCCGCCCGATTCCGCGCCGCGCTCCACGGGCTCGCCCGTCGCGATCGGAATCGCCGCGGACGCGCTATTGGTGTTCGACCCGGAGACGGGCGCGCGAATCGACGGCGTGGTTCCCGCGCGCCTCTAGCTCCCCCAACCGTCGGGCGGTCTCTTACGCACCGCTTCCCAGTGCCAGTACTCGCGGAGCTCGCGGCAGCGACCGTCGGGCGCGAAGAGGAGATAGAGCCCTCCGGGCAGCGTGCCGAACGATCCATCCGCGAGATCCATCGTTGCCCACCATTCCACCGCGGCGCGCCGGCCTTCCGCATCCACGATCGGTGTGCCGAATCGCAGGTCGAGATTCCGTTGGTCACGCGTCGCCTTGGTCCAATAGGCGCGGACGCCCGCGGTGCCGACATGCGGCTTTCGAAACGGCGACGAGCGGTACACGGCTTCTTCCGTGAAGAGACGCGCGGCGGCCTCGGGGTCGGCTTCCCGCCAAGCCTTTCCGTACGCGTCGATCCACTCTTGAACGGTCACGACTCCTCCTTCGAGGCAGTAATTGAAGCGCGGATCCCGGCAGAAAGGGACCGCTCCGATGTGCTAGAATTACCATAGAATTAAGCGCGCCTCGCGCCCCCGGACCGGTGCCTCCCGAGAGACGAGACGATCGATTCAGACCGATGGATTCTCTGGAGGAGCGGATGCTTCGGGGCGTAAGGCGCTTTGGCCGCCGCAATTCGATACCCCGCTTTGCGTTGGCCGCTTTGCTCGCGTCCCTGCTCGCCCCCGTCACCCCGACAGCCATCGCGCAAACCTCGAGCCGGCACATCCCTCGGGACGAGCTCCGCGGCCCCCTCTACGTCGAGGGCGAGCTCCTCGTCAAATTCCGCGAGGACGTGGCTCCCGAGGAACGCGCGCGCGCAGCGCGCGCCCAAGGCGATCGTTTCGACGAAACCATCACGCCCTCCGGCCTGGTGAAGGTAAGGCTCGGCCCCGGCCGCAAGGTCCTCGACGCCATCGACGGCTGGAATGCGCGACGCGACGTCGAGTACGCGGCACCCAATGCCACGGCGCGCGCCTTCTTCGTTCCGAACGACACGGTCATCGCCAAGTTCGACATCGCGTGGAATCTCCGCGCGGTTCACGCATTCGACGCGTGGGACGTCGTCCGCGGCGATCCCCGCGTCGTGCTGGCGATCATCGACAGCGGGGTCGCCCACGAGGACCGGGTGATCCCCGAGAACGAACGTCAGTTCGTGGCCCCCCTGTCCCAAATGTACCTGCGCTCGCCGGAGCTTCCGGGTCCGTTCGTGCAGGGCTACGACTTCGTGAACGACGACCCCTATCCCGACGACGACTACAGCCACGGCACGAACGTGGCCACGATCGCGGCCGGAGCGGCGAACAACGTCGCCGGGAGCGCGGGCATCGCGTTCGGCGTGACGATCATGCCGATCAAGGTCCTCGACTATCGCGGCGATTCGAACATGGAGTGGATCGTCAAGGGGATCCAGTTCGCCGTGGACCACAATGCCGACGTCGCCAACTTGAGCCTCGGATTCCCGCCGATCACGGCGCTTCGGGAGATCGGGTTCCCGGGCAACGTTCTCGCGCACATGTTCAAGCCGCTTCGCGACGTCGTGAGCTACGCGCACAGGAAGGGCACGATCCTGGTCGGCGCGACCGGAAATTTCAACCGCCCCGAGGTGAGCCCGCCCGCGGTCTATTCAAGCGTGATCGCCGTTGGCGCGACCAACGTCGACAACCGACGCTCGTCCTACTCGTCCTATGGAAGCGCGCTCGACCTGATGGCGCCCGGCGGAGACTTCACGGATTTGAACGGCGACCACATCCAGGATCAGATCGCGCTCATGAGCATCAAGCCGTTCCGCTCGGACGGCTCGCTGGCGAGACCGGATTCGTTCGGCACCTTCTTCTTCATCGGAACCTCGGCGGCGGCGCCTCACGTCTCCGGCGCGGTGGCCCTGCTCTTGTCGCGCGGCATGACGCGTAAGAGCGAGATCGAGCAGGCGCTTCGCTCCACGGCGGTCCCTCCCTTCCCGAATAGCCCCAGGGAGGAATACGGCGCCGGCCTGCTCGACCTGGCGGCAGCGGTGCGCTTCGGCGCGCCGCTCGCCTCCGAGCCGCCGCCCGACGACGGCGGGGGCGGGGGCGAGACCGGCGGCGGGGTGAACCCGGAGCTGATCTCCGGAAATCCGTCCCGCGGCACCGCGGCCCTCTCCTTCCAAGTTCCGCAGCCAGGGGAGGTCCGCGCGCGGATCTTCGACGTCCGCGGAAGGCTCGTCCGCACGTTGTTCGAGGGCGAATCGGCGACGGGCGGTCGCACCGTCCACTGGGACGGGCGCGCGAAAGATGGATCCGTCGCCGCGAGTGGCATCTACTTCTTCCGCATCGACACCCCGGAAGGACGCGCGATTCGGAAGTTCGCATTCCTGCGCTGACCCAGTCCTGCTCCTTCGGCCTGGCAACACCCATCCACGGAGGGATGAATCATGAGACGACGTTTCGCCCGTAGCGCGCGCGTTCTGGCGCTCCCGATCCTGCTCCTCGTCCCCCTCGCGGCGGCCGCCTTCGCCGACACGCCCTCACCGGCGCGTGCGATCAATACCAAGGAGACGGCCCTTCAGCGCATCCAACGGTCGGTCGCCCGCATCAATCAGGAAGCGGCGACCCCGGAGGGAGAGGCCATGGTCGTCGACCGCCTCTCGAACCAGCTCAAGGTCGGCGCCGACGTCCTTCGTTCGCAGCACGAAGCCTGGGCGATCGGCTACGGCGAGATCGCGATGGTGTACGGCTTCGCCCGGGCCGCGCGGAAGCAGCCCACGACGCCCGAGAGCGTCGTGACCGAGCGGCGAATGGGCAAGGATTGGGACGTCATCGCGAAGGACCTGGGCGTGAAGATCGACACGGTGGCGTCGCGCCTGAAACGGCAGGAGCCGCCGAAGCGAAAGAAGTAGTCACGACACTGGGAGCATGTCCCGTGCGTTCCGAGATCTCGATTTGGATCGACGCACCGCCTGACCGCGTCTTCCCGCTCGTCGCCGATCTGGCCCGATGGCCGGAGCGGCTCCCCCACTATCGATACGTCCGCGTTCTGGGCCGCCAGAACGGATCGGTGCGCGCGGCGATGAGCGCCCGCCGGGGTCCGATTCCCGTTTTCTGGGAGGCGTTGCAAACGCCGGACCCGGGCACGCGCGAGATTCGGTTCCGCCACGTGCGCGGCGTGACCCGGGGGATGGACGTCCTCTGGACGCTGACGCCGGAGCGCGGCGGCACGCTCGCCAAGATCTTCCACCATCTCGATCTTCGGTGGCCCCTGGTCGGCCGCTTCCTGGCCGAGCGCGTGATCGGCCCCCAGTTCATCGATCCGATCGCCGGACAAACGCTGCGGCGCTTCAAGGCGCTGGCCGAAGCGAGGGCGGCCTCATGATCGCGCCCGTCGGCCATCGGTGCGCGATCACGGGGCTCGGCCTGATCACCCCGATCGGCACCGGCGTCCCCGAATTCTGGAGGGGCGTTCTCGAAGGACGGCGCGGCGTGCGCACGATCACGCGGTTCGACGCCTCGGCGCTCAAGACGCGTATCGCCGGCGAGGTCGACGACTTCGATCCCGGCGATCACTTGGACGGCCGCCGGCTCCACCGTTCCGACCGCTTCTCCCAATTCTCGATCGCCGCGGCGCGCCTGGCGCTCGACGACGCGAAGCTTTCGATCGGAGCCGGCCCTGGACGCGTCCCGAGTGACGACGCCGCGGTTGCGATCGGCTCGGCGCTGGGCGGCCTCCCGTCCGCCGAGGGGGATCACACGGCCTTTCTCGAGAACGGGCCGCGGTCCATTCCGGCGAGCCTGGCGCTTCGCGTCTTCGCGGGCGCCGGCGCCTGCAACGTGGCGATCGAATTCGGCGCGCGCGGCCCCGCGATCGGAAATTCGAACTCCTGCGCCTCGGGAGCGATCGCGATCGGGGAGGGGCTCCGGATGATCCGCGACGGACTCGCTACGGTCGTGATCGCGGGGGGCGTTGAGGCGCCGCTGGCGCCTTTGTGCTTCGCATCGTTCACGGTGATCCGCGCGATGTCCACCGCGAACGAGGAGCCGGCGTCCGCCTCGCGACCCTTCGACGCGCGGCGCGACGGATTCGTGATGGCGGAGGGCGCGGCGATCCTGATCCTCGAGGAGATGGGGCACGCGGTCGCGCGCGGCGCGCGGATCTACGCCGAGCTCACGGGATTCGCCACGACCAACGACGCCCACCACATGGTGGCGCCGCACCCGGAAGGGCTCGGGGCGGTCCGCGCCATGCGGCTGGCGCTTCGGGACGCGGGGGTCGGGGTCGGCGAAATCGAGCACGTGAACGCGCACGGCTCCTCGACGCCGTTGAACGATCGGATCGAGACGCGCGCGATCAAGGAGGTGTTCGGCGAGCGGGCGGCGCGCATTCCCGTGAGCGGTACGAAGGGGATGCACGCGCACGCGCTCGGCGCCTCGGGCGCGATGGAGGCCGCCATCGCGGCCCTCACGCTGTCGGAGCGATATCTGCCGTCCACGACCAATCTGACGGAGCGCGATCCCGACTGCGATCTCGACTACGTCGCCGGCGCGGGCCGCCGCGAGAAGGTTCGGACGGTGCTGTCGAACTCGTTCGGATTCGGAGGTTCCAATGCTTGCCTCGTCCTTCATGAATCGGAGTGATCGGCACCGCTCTCTCACGCTCGCGTTCGCCGGGGCGGCGCTCGCGCTTTTGTCGCTGGTCGGATGCGGCGGCACGAAGGGGTCCGAGGTGGGCGTGAACGAGGTGACCGCGCACGCGGGATCGGACGGCGTGCAGGCGGTCGAAATCGAGGTGCACTCGTTCTACTTCAAGCCGAACCGAATCTTGGTTCAGTCCGGAAAGCCGGTCGACCTCACCCTCAAATTCAAGAACTGGATCGTGCCGCACAATCTGACCTGCGAGCACGCCGATGCCGGGATCATGGTCGATCGGGGGGCGGGGTTTCTCTCGTTCAACCGCACGAAGCACGTGCGGTTCACGCCGACGAAGCCGGGGGAATACAGCTTCTACTGCGGCGTGGGGAGCCACATGAAGAAGGGGATGACGGGCTCGATCGTGGTGCGCTGAGCGCCGCGGGCGCTACCCCTTCGTCGGCGTCTTCGAGGACTTCTTGGCCGCGGGTTTCTTGGCGGGCGCCGGCGGCGTCAAGTTCAACTCGGTCGCCAGCCAGATCGCTTCCTTAGTCCCGGTGAATCGCGTGAACCAGATCGACTTGCTGTCGCTGGACCAAGTCGGCTTCGATGCGTCTCCGAAGTTCGTGAGCGGGAAGAACGCACCGGTCGCGACCTCGTAGACCCAGACGTCGATCCTGTTTCCCACTCGTCCCTGCACCGCGATCCACTTGCCGTCGGGAGACCAGTGGGGCCAGACCTCCTCGTCGGGCCAGACCTCCTCGGTCTGCTCCTTCGACGTCTTCAATCCGGTCAGCTGCGTTTCGGCGCCGCCCTGCGCGGGCACCTTCCAGAGGCGGTAGGCCGAGAACATCGCGCTCTGCTTCGTGGTCATTCCCGGCCCGACGTCGATGGTCTTGGTCGTATCGACCGCTTTCGCCACGTAGGCGACCCACTTGCCGTCGGGCGACCACACCGGGTGTCCCGGGCTCCCCAGGCTGTAGGTGATCTGCTTCGCGGGATTTTCGCGCGCCTTCTCTCCCGACGCGTCCGCGACGTAGAGATTGAAGCCCCAGAGTTCCCCGGGCTTGAGCCGGTTCGAAGTGAAGAGGATCTTCGAAGCATCGGGCGAATACGTGGCGAACCGGTTGCTCCCCTCTGCGTCGGACATCGGGACGGCCTCGCCGCCCTCCACCGGGATGCGATAGACGTTGTACTGCTTGTTGGTTCTGGTGGAGATGAAGAGAATCGCCTTG